>NZ_JBYSXE010000066.1:0-19129 GCF_058781925.1 Sphingobium sp. FW306-1B-F04DB
AGACCGACGCGAATGACGCCGACGGCCTGGCCCAACTGGCTGAAGCTGGATTTTACAAAGCGGTGCGGGTCAAGTCGCTCGAGGCCATGTTGACCCGTACATTGGTGGGCGCGCGGAACCGGCTCCTGGATGTCTCAACTCAGCTAAGCAATCAGATCCGCGGTCTGATGAAGACGTTCGGTCTCATCGTACCCCCGGGCAAGGGCGCCGTGTTTAATAGCAATGTCCGGGAGCTTCTCGACGGAAAGGACAGCCTGGCACGGACCATACTGCCCTTGCTCGAGGCGTGGCGCGATATCCGTAAGCATGCCGCCGATCTTGATCGCCAATTGCTCGCCACCGCGCGGCAAGCGCGGGGCACATCGCCTGACCCCACGCGGTAAGGCTATATTCGACCTTGGGGGGCACCTGCGGATAGACGGTCCGGACGACAATGCCGTCGCGTTCGAGTTCGCGAAGCTGCTGGATCAGCATTTTCTGGGACACGGCCGCAATGGCCCGCTCCAGTTCTGAAAAACGCAGCGTGCCCCGGTCGAAGAGATGGAAGATGATCATCATCTTCCATCGCCCCTCCAGCACGCGGAAGGCGACCTCGACTCCGCTTGCCGCCATTTCCGGGGTCACGTCTTCAACCTTACCTGTAGGTGAGTACCCTACTTTTTTGTCTGTTCTTGCCATGAGTGCAGTATAACACCATTTCGCCTCTGTTCTAGAAGAGCAGAGGAGGCTCGCTATGAGCGCCAAGCTACCCGATCGTCTTGCTACCTATTTTTTCGCGCAGAACGCGCATGACGTAGAGGCCATGATTGCGTGCTTCGCGCCCGACGCGGAAGTGCGTGACGAAGGCCATGTCCATGGGGGCGCGGAGGTCGTGCGCGAATGGAAAAAGGACACCGTCCCCAAATATGGCGTCAGCGTTGAGCCGCTCGACATCAGCGAGAGCGATGGGCTGACGATTGTCAGCGCCCGGGTCGCCGGTAACTTTTCGGGAAGCCCGGCCAATCTCACATACAGCTTTGGCCTCTCGACCGATGGTCTGATCCGCACGCTGGCGATCCGCTGATGGCCAGCGCACTGGAACTGGAGGGCCGGCGCGCGCTGGTCACCGGCGGAACCAAGGGTGTGGGCGAGGCGGTGGTCGCGGCGCTCAAGGCGGCGGGCGCCGAAGTGCTGGCAACGGCCCGAATTCGCCCTGACAATCTCCCCGAAGTTGATTTTGTAGCCGCGGATGTCGCGACGCCGGAAGGGTGCGACAGCGTGGTTGACGCAGTTCGGGCAAGGCTGGGCGGTGTTGACATCCTGGTCCATGTCGTCGGCGGTTCCTCCGCGCCGGGTGGAGGGTTCGCAGTGCTCGATGACCGCCAATGGCAAACGGAGCTGTCGCTTAATCTATTTCCGGCCGTCCGGCTCGACAGGGCGCTTGTGCCATTGATGCTGGCGCAAGGATCGGGTGTCGTCATTCATGTCACTTCGATCCAGCACCAGATGCCGCTCTACGAATCCACGACGGCCTATGCAGCCGCCAAAGCGGCGCTTTCAACCTACAGCAAGGCGCTGTCGAAGGAGGTGAGCCCGAAGGGAGTCCGTGTGATCCGCGTTTCACCCGGTTGGGTCGAGACGAGCGCCGCCACAGCGTTGATCGAGCGCCTCGCAGCAGAAGCCGGCACCGACAAGGAAGCAGCACGGCAAGGGCTCATGGCCTCGCTCGGCGGCATTCCGATTGGGCGTCCTGCGAAACCGCGCGAAGTCGCGGACTTGATCGCCTTTCTCGCCTCGGACCGCGCGGCGTCGATCACAGGCGCCGAGTACGTCATTGATGGAGGGACGGTGCCGACTGCCTGAATTGGAGTGTCCGGCACCATGGGGGAACCGGGCGGCGGGGCGAACCTCCGCTTCTGGGGCTGTCCGGACCGTCGGGTGCTGGCGCGGCCCCCGCAATTCAGGAACGACAACGCGACGGCAGGCACCAACAAGTCTGGCGTTAAGCTCGTCCGTTTCGTTTCGCCAAACCCGCCGCTCATTCATGAGGCCTTGAGCTGCGGCTGGAGGTCGTCAGCTGCCGTCTGCAGCTTTGCGCATGTCAAACACGGCGCTCACGTCGCCGCGACCGGCGTTGAGCGGCCGTCAAGCAGGTGTAAGAGCATGGTGACCGGGGCGCAAGCGGCTCGATTTCGGATCGCGCGCCGCGCAGCTGGAAGCCAGTACTCATCGCCGCGCCTGCATCAGATCGCCAGCTGACTTCGCGGCAAGCGGATCGTGACGACGCGCTCGCCATTCTGCCAGGACTTGTCAATTATACCGCCCAGACCGCGCAAAGCGGCGTGCAGCAACTCGGTTCCAAAGCCTTGCTCCCCGTCCTTCTCCCTGCCCCCACGCTCCTTCCAGTCGATGACGATGGATTCATTCCGATGGGTAATCCCGACGACAAGGCGGCCCTCGGATCTGGACAGGGCACCATATTTGACTGCGTTGGTGGCGAGTTCGTGAAGGAGAAGTGCGAGCGAGGTCATAGCGCGCCGGCCAACCGCAGCGTCACTCGCGCCAACCTTTACACGGCCGTCTCCGAGATAGGGAGCCAGCACGGCCTCGACGACGTCACCCAGCGCGGCGTCCGCGTCCTCTTCCCCCGGACGGTGGAGAACCAGCTGCTGAGCAGCGGCAAGCGAGGTGATGCGGTTGCACAGATCGTCGGCGAATTCAGGAACGGTTCGCGCCTGGCGCCGGCTCACGCTGATCAGCCCCTGCACGATCGACAGCAGGTTCTTGATTCGATGCTGCATTTCACGAACGATAAGCCTCTGATCCTCGGCGTGCCGTATCCGCTCACCAATATCACGCGCGATTTTGGAGGCCCCGATGATCGTCCCGGCCGCGCAGCGTACCGGCGAAACCGTGACCTCGACATGGACCGGGGCGCCATCGCTGCGACGACGGACGGTCTCGAAACGATCAACACGCTCACCGGCCCGCAGCCTCGCGATGATGTCGCTTTCCTCGTGAAGCCGATCTTCGGGAATGATCAGCGTTATCGACTGGCCGACTGCCTCTTCGCTAGAGTAACCGAATAATTTCTCGGCTCCAGCGTTCCAGCTCGTGATGATGCCGTCCAGCGTCTTGCTGACAATTGCATCTTCGGAATTCTCAACGACCGAAGCAAGCCACGCGCCGGAATCAAGTTGCGGATCGGACAACGTCGATTGGCTCATGATCCCTCGCTCGTCAGCGCATTTCCCCGCACAGCCGACAGGAGCTCGGCGAGGTCCGGCAGCCACGGCGGGTCACACCGGAGACGAAACAATAGAAGAAGCATCTGGCGACGACAACGCCCTCGGGCAGGTCTCGGGGTATCGCCCTGGCGGGCATTACCGGCAGCGCCCGCCGGGCATACGCCCTCAACGGTGCTGGTAGCTGCCCGACAGCCAACATTCGTGCAAGGCGCCCAGAGCAGAGAGGCCACGCCGAAGACGCGGTCGCTTTGGTCTCAAGGCGGGAAGCCCAAAAGCCTGCACGTGCATGGGAACCGTTGCGGGAACGAAAGAGTCTATTAGCTCGCGGTCCAGGCGATCAGAGCAACATTGGAGGATGTGATGGGGTTGATTATCATATTGATCGTGGGCGCTCTCGTGGGATGGGTTGCTGGCATGATCATGCGCACCGGCGGGGGGATTTTGTTCGACATCGTGGTCGGTATCGTTGGTGTCCTGATCGCCGGCTTCCTGTTCGGTGGCGGTGCATCGATAATCAACGCGCCCCTCAACCTCATAGCAGTGCTCTATTCGCTGCTTGGGGCAATCATACTGCTGGCGATCATGAAGCTGATCAGGCGGGGTTCCCCCGGAATCTAGGCCTGCAGCAATTCCACGAATTGCCGCGGATACAGGACACCGGCCAATGATCCGGCACGGAAGGTACGCCTGGGATCTGCCTGTTACGCAACGAGTTGGAACCCGAAAGCGCTCCGGATTGATCGGCCGCTTCACTGCCTCTTGACGCTTCGCGAAGCCTTCCTAACTCATATTTGCCGGATGCCGATCCGGGGTCCGGCTGGGTCAAGGGAGCGCCGGCTCTCTCCGGCGCATCTCATGCCCAAATTGCTTCAAGAGGAGGATTTGGAAATGAGAACAGCTTTTGATTTTGCCCCCTACAGGCGCTCGACGGTCGGCTTCGATCGCCTTTTCGATATTCTTGAGAGCAGCATGCGTTCGGATGCAACGGAAGGCTATCCGCCCTTCGATCTCGAACGCGACGGCGAGGATCGCTATCGGATCACGCTGGCGGTGGCCGGTTTCAGGCCCGAGGATATCGAGATCGTCGCTCAGCAGAACCTGCTCGCGGTGACCGGCAAGAAGGCGGAAGACAAGGATGAGAGCCGCTATCTCCATCGCGGGATCGCGGCACGCCCCTTCGAGCGTCGCTTCCAGCTTGCCGACTTCGTCCAGGTTCGCTCGGCGAGCTTCGATCATGGTCTCCTGACGATCGTGCTCGAACGCGAGGTGCCCGAGGCCATGAAGCCGCGGCGCGTCGAAATCTCGGATGCGCCGGCGACGAAGCAGATCGAAGCTTCCGGAGATGAGCGTCACGCGTCCTGACAGGCGCGTCGCCGCATCAGACTTGTCCAGAACCAGAGCTGTGCCGGAGCCCCTCGCTCCGGCACGGCCCACGCTCATGCGAGGAGAAAATGGGAGAGAATGATATCGCCTATTACAAGCGGCGACTGGAAGAAGAGGAAAGCCGTGCGGCCGGCACCGAGTGCCCCGCAACCAGATGCGTCCATCTCAAGCTTGCGCGGCTATATCGAAAGCAAATCGAAAAGGAGACGCAGGCGGGCCAGGAGCAGTTGGCGGTTCCGGAAATCGAGGCTGTTGGTCATCGGTGAAAATGGCAAGGGCGGGATCGCGCTTTGTCCCGCCCTTGCCCTTTCGAGGGATACGCGGCTAGGGATCAGGCGAGCTTGCGCACGCCGGGCTCGCGCGCCCAGTATCGTCGTGAATGCGAATGCCCTGATTGGTCGTCAGATGCGCTTCGGGCTTGTGGGGCCCTTTGCGCGGCACATGCTGGTGCATCTCGCCGCCCGTGCCGGTCTCGATTTCATAACGGTCCTTCTGCGTTATGTGCGGTCTCCTTTTTCCGCCCGCCTAAGAGGAACCCGTGGGACTCTCGGTAAGGTCCGCTGTCCTCGGCACCGCTCATCGAAATCCGATCCCGGATAGAGACTGGCGCCTCACTCCCAACGTCTGTGCCCCGACAATATCGACGGAACATCAAGCCCCGGTGGCCCGTGCCGGCGGGCGACGCACCGGGGCCGGATTAACTTCGATCAGTACGATTTCATGCTGCGCGCTGGAAACTTCAGAGCACCTCGTCGGGTTGATGCAGTGCGGGGGCATTGGAGAGTGAGCGTTGCGTCAGGCACCCGGCTATTCGCGCCGTCCCACGCCCAGTTCACATGTCAGCCCGCCAAGGTCGGCCTGGTGGAGGGTACGCGCCGGTCAGTGCCGCCAGGCGGCCGCCCTGTCAGAAGACCCGGTCGTCGCATCCCGGCTCCTTGCCTTTGCCGATCACTACGAAAGGACCGCCGACACCGCACCGGTTGCCGGCACGCCAATCATCCAGCCGTCAGGAGAACCCAATGGCAACGAAGCAACCAGACGCGATCGCGCTGCTGAAGCAGGATCATCGGAAGGTCGAGGATCTGTTCGACCAGTTCGACAAGGCGAGAAGCGAACGCCGGAAACAGGAACTTGCCCAGCGGATCTGCACCGAGCTCATGGTTCATGCCGCGATCGAGGAGGAGATCTTCTACCCGGCATTGAAGGGAAAGGTCGATGAGGCTCTGATGTCCGAGGCCTATGTCGAGCATGACGGCGCCAAGGTGTTGATCGCCGAGCTGCTTCATTCGGACACTGCGGACGAATTCTACGATGCCAAGGTGACCGTGCTCGCCGAGGAAATCCGACATCATGTCAAGGAAGAGGAGCGCCCGGGCGAAGGGATGTTTGCCCAGGCGCGCGCAACGGACGTCGATTTGCTCGCGCTGGGTCGCGCGCTCGCCGAGCGCAAGGAAGCGCTTCTCGACGAGATCAGAACCGAAGGATTGCCGACACCCGTCACGCGGTCCTTCAGCGGCGCGGTCCTTGAACGCGGCGCCCCGCTCAATTGAATCAAGAGAGGAGAGACATCATGGGTGAATATCAAACGCTTTCGGGAAGCCGTACCATCGCTTCCGACAAGGTCGAGGGAACATCAGTCTATAACCGGCAAGGCGAGAAACTCGGCAGCATCGGCCGCTTCATGGTCGACAAGCTCAGCGGCAAGGTCGATTATGCCGAGCTTTCCTTCGGCGGGCTGTTCGGTCTCGGCCAGGATCACTACCCGTTGCCTTGGGATGTGCTGAGCTACGATGAGAACAAGGGCGGCTATGTGGTCGACCTCGCCAAGGAGGTGCTGGAAGGCGCGCCGCGTTATGCCGCCGACCAGGATCAGGTCTATGATGACGACTATGGTCGGCAAATCTACGGCTATTACAACATACCCTATCCCTACTGAAACTCTCTCGACGGCAGACATTGCTGTTCCGATGCGCGCGTTCGTCTGGCAATGAACAAACGCGCGTCCTCGGCTGAACGATGATGTCGGTCTGCGGCCGGTCGGCCGGGACCGTGACGCTCTGTGCCGGAAGCGGTGATCCATCGACGCTGCGCGTTTGCGGCCGCGCCGAAACGGGCAACGCCGTCAGCGACATCATAAAAAATTTGAGCATGGCCCAATATCGCATCGATGGAGCCCCTTGCCGCTTGTATTTCGGATGCAACTATATCGCCAGGGCCTTTATGTTCAACGGAGAGCGGACCTCTGCAGCGTCGATCAATCGGGGGGCCGGTACGGCGGCGCTCTGCGGCACCTGCCCTGTGCGCTGCTTCGCGGCGGTACGCAGAATTCTTCGAATGCTCGCAGACAGCTTCCACCGACAGCTCGGCCGTTCCCGCGCTTCGCACCTGCTGCTGAAAGCTGATGGGGTGGACGCCCCCCGACGGCATCGATGTGCCAAAGTGGAGGTGTTGAAACACCACTGAGGGAGGCGTCCGTGTCGCAGGTTACCACAATCGGTCTGGATATCGCCAAGAACGTTTTTCACGTGCATGGCTCTGATGAGCGCGGTGCGATGGTTTTCAGTCGCAAGCTGACCAGGAGCAAGCTGCTCGACTTCTTCGCCGATCAGCCGGCGCGCATGGTGGCGCTCGAAGCGTGTGGTGGCGCGCATCATTGGGCGCGCGAGTTGCAGGCGATGGGGCATGAGGTGCGGCTGATCCCGCCAGCCTACGTGAAGCCGTTCGTGAAGCGGAATAAGAACGATGCGGTCGACGCGGAGACGATCTGCGAGGCGGCACAGCGTCCCGGCATGCGCTTCGTTGCGGTGAAGAGCAAGGAGCAACAGGCAGCAGGGCTCGTGTTCCGCACGCGCGACCTGCTGGTGCGTCAGCGCACCCAGCTCATCAATGCGATCCGCGGTCATCTGGCGGAATATGGCTGGGTCGCGCCGCGCGGGACGGCGCACATGACGATGTTGGCTGACCTTCTCGAGGATGAGGAGATGGTCTCGACTCTGCCGGAGGCGGCGCGGCCCATGTTCAAGCTTATGGTCGATCTGCTGGCCGAGCTCGACAAGCGGATCTCCGTACTCGACCGCGAGATCGCGCGGCGCGCGAAGGAGGACGAGGCAGCGCGCCGACTGATGACCATTCCCGGCATCGGTCCGATCGCTGCTACCGCCATTATCGCGCTCGCTCCACCGATCGAGACCATCCGCAAAAGCCGTGACTTCGCCGCCTGGCTTGGGCTCGCACCGCGTCAGCACTCGACTGGCGGCAAACAGCGGCTCGGCAGCATCTCGAAAATGGGAGAGCGCACGATCAGGCGGCTGCTCATCATCGGCGGCAGCTCGATGGTGCGCCAGGCGTGTCGCTTCGGGGCGCCGGCCGGCTCCTGGCTGGAGCAGATGCTCACGCGCAAGCCGCGCATGCTTGTCTCGGTCGCGCTTGCCAACAAAATGGCGCGCATGGTCTGGGCTCTGCTCACCAAGCGGGAAGATTATAGAGCTCCGGCAGCGGTCGCGGCGTAAGCCGGGACGGCGGTCAGAGGCGTCGGGGACGTAGGCGGTCGAAGGAGGGTATGGCACAACAGTCGGTAAGACGGGACCGGAAAACCAGTGAATGGCGTAGCGCTAACCAAGCGCGCAAAGCCGATGTGGATCCGGTCCGCGAACTCCCATACTGGCCCGCAGCCGAAGGCTGCATCAGAGGCCGGACAGACGAGAGCATCTGACTACGTGTCTGACCTCATTTAACGCTTGCTTCTTCAGGGGCGTCCACAGACGCCATACATTCAGGTTTCGACGCCGGGAACGACCAAAAGACCGGTCAATCCGCCTTTCAGCCAAAGATTTGAAATGTAGACAATCGACAGGCCGGGCTGCAGTGACACCGCAGGCCACCGTGCGGCGTCATCAAGGGATTCGAAGACGATGATCGAGCGATAGCCTTCCGCCTCCGAGAGCAATCAGCGGCAGCAGCAATCCTGCCCAGCTCAGATGCGTCGGCCAGGCGTCGGGATAGACGAAAAGCTGGATCACGAGCGTCATGCCAAGCAACGCGGTCGCCGAAAGCCGTGTGAAGAGACCGAGCACGAGCAGGGTCGGGAAGATATGCTCGGCTGCGGTCGCGAGATAGGCGGCGATGTCGGGCGGGATAACCGGCAAGGCGTATTCGCTGCGGAACAGCTCGAAGGTGGAATCGGTTAAGGTGAAGGCACCTTCCACCTTGGTGCGTCCGGACAGGAAGAAGATCGCTGCCACGCCAAGGCGCTGGACGAGCAGCAGCAGCGAGAGCGGCAACGTCGTGTGCGCTGAATCAGCGTAGATCTGGAGCGGATTTCGAACCCGACTCGGTGAGGAAGCGGTGGCCATGCGATGATCCTTTCAATGCGAAGACGACGCGAACAGACCTGTGGCGACAAGCGATGCGAAGAGCGCCCCCACATCGGCGTCGGGATAGAGGTTGAGCGTCGAGACTGCGCTGTCGCCCACGCTTTCACCGACAAGAATGCCGCAGAGCATGCGGTGTGCAGGCCGATCGATCGCGTGCGCTTCGACGCGGTCAAAAGGACGAACCAGCAGCGCCCCGCCCGCCGACCATTGCACGACGATCTCGCCTGGATCGTCCACCTCGGCATGCGCAAGCCAGATCGCCATGGCGGGCGAGGTGAACCAGCCGAACCGGGTGGCGGGGTGCAGTTTCAGCCGGAGCCGCGTCCACTGCGTGGGTTCGATCGCGCGGAGCTCGACGGGGTCGAGCGGCGGCGCGTCTGCGGCGAACAGCGCCTCGATATAGAGCCTGTCGATCTTGGCGACATCTGGAAGATAAGGGAGCTGAACCACTATTTCCCGGGTTTCAAGAAAGTCGGCGAAGCGTCGGCCATAGGTTGCAAGCACCGGGCTTCGCGGCGGGTTTGCCCGCGCGAAGTCAGAAGCCAATGGCGTGAAGAGATCGTCGCCAATGATTTTCCGTACCGTCGGGAAATTGGCTGCAAGCGCTTCGATCGCTCCAAGCATGGAGGTGTTGCGATAGACCGCAAGCGCCGAAGGCGCGGGAGCTTCAGCAGAGCCTTCCACGGCAGCTGCGAAGTCGCGCTGGAAACGGGCAAGGTCAGACATGCGCCGGCTCCGCGTTGCGCGCTGCCAGAATGGAGGCCGCGCGTTCGGCCTCGGCGCGCAGCGTTTCGAAAGCGGGCAGTGCCGCATCCCATTCGATGAGCGTCGACTTTGGTCCGGCCCTCGCGACAAACCGCTCGTACAGAGACCACACGCCGCCATCGACGGTGCGGTCATGGCTGTCAATCAGCAGGTCAAGCGCCGCATCGGCACTGTGACCCGCGAGGTGGATCTCCCCGACATAGGCTGCCGGAAATGCGTCGAGCCATGCGGCCGGATCGAAGCCCAGATTGTGCGCGCTGACCGCGACATTGTTGATGTCGAGCAGTAGGCCGCAGCCAGAGCGCCGCGCGAGTTCGCCAAGGAACTCGGTCTCGCTCCAGTCGTGCCCGGCGATTGCGAGATAATGCGACGGATTTTCGATCAGGATAGGGCGCCCGAGCGTGGTCTGGGCGATGTCTATGTTGCGCACAAGACGCGCCAAGGTCTCGTGGCTGCGCGGGACCGGCAACAGGTCGGGGAAATAGCGCTCGCCTTGCCGCGACCAGGCGAAATGCTCCGAGACAAGGAAGGGCTCGAACCGGTCGACGAGGCGTTTGAGCGCGCCAAGGTGTCGTGCGCATGGATCATCGGCGCCAGCCAGCGACAGCCCGACGCCATGCAGCGAGAGCGGCTGCGCCTCGCGAAGCGCCTGAAGCGCGGCGAGACGCGGACCGCCGTCCACCATATAGTTTTCCGGGTGAACCTCGAACCACAGCTCCGCCGCGGGACAGGCCATCACCTCTCCGAAATGGTCGAGCTTGAAGCTCAATCCCGCCGACGGAGCCATGATCGTCACCGCTTGATCGGGGTGAGCGAGCCGTTGCCCTTGGGCGTCTTGATCTTGGTGCAGGTGCCCTTGGCGACATATTTCCAGGCATTGCCCTGATAGTCGGCGCGCGACGTCCCCGCGCAGCTCGTGCCCGCGCCCGCGGCGCAGTCATTCTTGCCGGCAAGCGAGATGCCGTAGCATTTGTCCATGCCGGGTTGCGGCTTGACGGGCTCGGCCATGGCCATCGCCGAGCTGAGCGAGGTGAGCGCGATCGCGGCGGTTGCAAGGTGAACAGTCTTCATCGTCCAGTTTCCTTCAGGCACCCAGGGGAATGGTGCATTGACAGCCTAGCCGTGGGCGGAGCGGCGGTTGACTGCCGGTTGGGTATCGTGTCGATGCACCCGGTAAATGGTCAGACGGCGGCTGCGGTCGTCACCATCTCGCCGCCGGAGGCTTCGTGGAGGATGAAGCCTTCGAGCGGATCGGCCTCAAAGCGCCACGGCGCCTGTTCCAGCGTGCGGGAGGTGTGGTCATATCCCGCCTGCCAGCGTGCGCGGATTCCCGACGGGCTGAAGTCGATGTCCTTGGAATGATCCTCATAGTCGAGCGCGGGCGCGAGCAGGCGGATCACATGCATCCGCGTGGGGCAGCCATAGGCGGCGAGATCGGCGACATCGGCGTTGCGGCGCCGGTCTTCAGGGATCATCGCGGCAAGCTCGGTGATGACGTGCCGCAGCTTGTGGAGCTGGCGCTGGCGCTTGATGTGCGCGGCGGCGCGGCTCGAATATTGCACGTCCTTCTGGCGGTTCATCACCTCCCAGATCGTTCGCGGCTCGTCGCCATGTGGATTCCAGATATGGACCGCATAGACCATCGAGTCGCGGCGTGGATTGTCGTCGAAGACGACCTCGACGGGTGTATTGGACAGGATGCCGCCGTCCCAGTAGAGCTCGTCGCCGATACGCACGGCCGGAAAGGCGGGCGGGAGCGCGCCCGAGGCCATGACATGGCGCAGGTCGAGCGGCATGTCGCGCGAGTCGAAATAGACCATCTCGCTGGTGCGGACATTGGAGGCACCCACGGTCAGCCGCACCTCGCCCGCATTGACGCGATTGAGGTCGACGAGATCCGCAAGAGTCTGGCGGAGTGGCTCGACCGAATAATATCCTGCTCCCTCGGCGCCCAGATTGGTGTGCGGGCTGAGGAACGCCATGGCATTGGGCGTAAAGAAAGCGGGGATGCCGCCCGCGATCGCGGTCCAGTTGCGCGCCGCTGCGGACAGCTCGGCGGGCAGCATCTCGTCGAAGACATGGCCGTGTTCGACGCGCTTCCAGAATTCGCGCAGCCGGTCCATCCGGTCGCCCTTGCCGCAGCCTGCGATGATCGACGCGTTGATCGCGCCGATCGATGTGCCGATCACCCAGTCGGGCTCGATGCCCGCCTTGTGCAGCGCCTCGTAGACACCCGCCTGGTAGGCGCCGAGCGCCCCGCCACCCTGGAGCACCAGCACCTGCTGGCCCAGCGCCGAAAGCTCGTCTCGAAGGGTCTTGTTCGTCATGTCCCGTTCCTCAGCGTATCTGCGCCGGATCGCCCGTGATGAGCCGCGCGCCACGTTCGAAAGTGAGGTAGTTCCAAAGCCAGTTCGCTCCGACGACAAATCGGTTACGAAAGCCGGCCAAAAAATAGATGTGCGCGACGCACCAGAGCAGCCATGCGGGAAAGCCCGAAAGGCGGACGCGCCCGAAATCCATGACGGCACGGCGTCGGCCGATCGTCGCAAGGTTGCCTAAATCGCGGTAGCGAAAAGGCCGTATCGCGCGCCCTTCGATCGCCGCGGCTATGGCGCGCGCGACATGACGTCCCTGCTGCTTGGCGACGGGCGCCACCCCGGGCAGCGGGCAACCGTCGGCGCCCCGGCATGCCGCGGTGTCGCCGATCGCGAAGATGCGGCGGTGTCCCGGCACGCGCAGATCGGCATCGACATGGATGCGGCCCGCGGCATCGCTGCTTGCGCCGAGCCATCGGGCGGCAGCGGAGGCCTCCACGCCCGCCGCCCAGACCATCGTCGCGGCCGCGATGAAATCAGATCCGACAGCGACGCCTTCCGCGCTGACCCCACAGACCGGCGCGCCAAGCCTCACTTCAATGCCCAGCTGCTCGATCGCGGTCCTGGCCTTGGCCGACAGGATGTGGGGAAAGGCTGAAAGCAATCGCTCGCCGCCCTCCAGCAGCACAATTCGCGAGCAATGCGGCGTGATCCTGCGAAAATCGCGCGACACCGACTGGCGCGCGAGCTCCGCGATTGCGCCCGCCATCTCGACTCCCGTCGGACCGCCGCCGATGACGACAAAGGTGAGCAATGGCTTTCGGCGATCGGGATCGGCTTCTGTCTCGGCGCGCTCGAGCGCGAGCAGCACGTTGCGCCGCACCGCCGTCGCATCGTCAATCGTCTTGATGCCGGGGGCATGGGCAGCCCATTCATCGTGCCCGAAATAGCTGTGCCGTGCGCCGGTCGCGAGGATAAGCCAGTCGAATCCGACAGGCGCGCCTCGCTCGAGCAGCACGCGTTGCCCATCGATGTCGCCCCCCATCGCGCGATCGAGCAGTACACGCGCATTCGCCTGTCGCTTCACGATCGCACGAATTGGCGCCGCGATGTCGGCGGGCGAGAGCCCGGCGGTCGCCACCTGGTAGAGCAGCGGTTGGAAAAGATGATGATTGCGCTGGTCAATGATCGTGAGGTCGACCGGCGTGCGTGCGAGTGCTCTTGCGGCCGAAAGTCCGCCAAAGTCGGCGCCGACGATCACGACATGGGGGCGTGCCATCACGGCCTCCGAAGTTCTGCAAGCTCTGCGAGCACCCCGCCAAGCGGCGCGCCACGCTGGCAGAGCTGCGGTGCGGGCTGCGGCCGTGGGCGGAAGATGTGTGCGACGACCGCCGGAATCCGCGGGGAGGCGAGGCTGTTGTCCATGGTCACTGCGCCGTCCAGCCGCCATCGACGGGAAGCGCCGTCCCGGTGATCGATGCCCCTGCATCGCTGCACAGGAAGAGGGCCAGAGCGCCAAGCTCGTCGACCTCGGCGAAACGCTTGCTCGGCTGCGCCGCCAGCAGCACATCGCGGATCACCTCCTCGCGCGTGATGCCGCGCAGCTTAGCGGTGTCCTCGATCTGGCTGTCGACGAGCGGGGTCCAGACATAGCCCGGGCAGATGGCATTGCATGTGACACGGTGCAGCGCGCCTTCGAGACCCACGGTCTTGGTCAGACCGACGATCCCGTGCTTGGCCGCCACATAGGCTGACTTGAAGGGCGAGGCCACCAGCCCGTGCGCGGAGGCGACATTGATGATCCTGCCCCAGCCTGCCGATTTCATGGGACCGAAGGCGGCGCGGATCGTATGGAACGCCGCGGACAGGTTAAGCGCGATGATCGCGTCCCATTTGTCCACGGGCATGCATTCGACTGGTGAGACATGCTGGATGCCGGCATTGTTGATCAGGATGTCGACACGGCCGAGCTGGACGATGCTGTCCTTGATGAGCGCGCGGGCGCCTGCGGGATCCATCAGGTTCGCCCCGTTGTAGACGATCGTCGATCCGCTGGCGTCGGAGAGCGTGGCCCGCCTCTCCTCGATCTCGTCGGGATCGCCAAGGCCATTGATCACGACGTCCGCGCCGGCTGCCGCGATGGCGCGGGCAATGCCAAGGCCGATTCCGCTCGTGGATCCGGTGACGACGGCTACGCGGCCACGAAGCGTGTCGGGCGCGGCCATGGGCTGCGTCGCATGCATGTTCATCTGCTGATCTCCAGTGACAAGCCGGTCCATCCGGCGGTTCAGGGCGATCATCCCCGAGAGCGGCGCACAGCTGAAATGCCTTTCATGCATCGACTCCATGCCGACAATCGAATGGTAGCGCCCGGCCCCCTGCCACAGCTTTCAAGGGCGTCACGAGGCGGTGGCGGGCAGACGAACGGGCCCCAAACGCTCCCTGAAGACCCAGCTCCGCGCCCGTCCTCGCCTCGTGGCAGCCCCGCTTACAGACAAAGGAACTGGCAATGCTGAACTTGACCCCAAAGAGAATGGCCGTGGCGATCATTGCCGCAGGCGCCATGGCCGGATTATCCTCCCCCGCCTTCGCCGATGCATGCGACGCGAATGATATGCGGCCCAATGCACTTCCGGGCGCAGCGACCGCCCCCAAGGACGTCACCGACGACGTGATCGGCTCGATCGATCTCGGTAAGGAGATCGGCGTCGCGGGGCGCGACCTTCGCCTTCGCCGGCTTGTGCTCCAGCCCGGCGGCGTCGTGCCGCTGCACAGCCATGAGGGCCGTCCCGCGCTGATCATCACGGTGAGCGGCGAAGTCACCGAATATCGCAGCAGCTGCGCCGCGCCGATCGTCCACCAGGCGGGCGAAGTGTCGCGCGAGGCCGAAGGCATCTCGCACTGGTGGAAGAATACCGGAAGCGTGCCCGCAGTCCTGCTCTCGGCCGACGTCAAGGCGCAGGACTAGGTCAACCTTGTCGCCGCTCGGGCTTCGCCCTGGCCCTGGGCGGCGGAACCGGCGCCGTCCCCCTTGCGGCGCCGCATGGCGTGACGCTCCGCATTTCACAATGCGGAGCGTCACCTGTCCCCGGGAGATGCTGCCCCATGTCCGACGCCAATGATCGTTATCGCCGCGGCGTCGAACTGATGCGCCAGGCCGGATGTACGGGCATCGAGGCGATCTCGAACAAGGTCGCCGAGGTCGCGCCCGACTTCGCGCGCATGATGATCGAGTTCCCTTTCGGTGATCTCTATGCCCGGCCCGCCGCTGACATGAAAACCCGCGAGATCGTGGCCATATCGGCGCTGGCATCGCTCGGGCGCATTCCCCAGCTTCGCACGCATGTTGCAGCAGCGCTCAACCTTGGTGTCAGCCAGACGGAAATCGTCGAGTTCTTGATGCAGGTCTCGATTTATGCAGGGTTCCCATCGGCGCTGAACGCCCTGGCGGAATGCCATGACCTGCTGACAGGGGACGGAAACGATGAAATGGATCGTTAGCATCGCTGCTTTCGCCTTGTTTGCGTCTGCTGCGGCAAACGCTTCGGAACCGGCGCCGATCGAGGTGATGGTGCATGGGACCTATCATTTCGACAATCCCGGCCAGGATCTCAACAACGTCCGGGCGCAGGATGTCCTGACCGCGACGCGCCAGCGCGAACTGGAGGGTCTCACAGAGACGCTGGCAGCGTTCCGGCCGACACGGATCATGGTAGAGCATTCCGATCCGGAGCTGATTGACCGACGTTACGACGGCTTTACTTCGGCGATGCTGCTGCGCGAACGAAGCGAGACGGTTCAGATCGGCCACCGGCTGGCACATCGACTCGGCCTGACCCGCGTGGACGCGATCGATGAGCGGGCAGAGGCGGGCGAGCCAGATTATTTCCCCTTTGATGCGGTCCGGGCAAGTGCCTCACGCAACGGCCAGGCGGCTATGCTCGATCAGGCAAACGCGCCAATCGCGGCCTGGACGCGGGCCTTTGACCAGCGCCAGCAAAGCTCAACGATTGCGGCGCTTCTCGCGGAAGTGAATGCGCGCGACTTCCTCGGTGGCAACGAATTCTATTACCGAACACTGCCGATCGGCGACGCGAACGACCAGCCGGGCGCCGTGCTGAACGTCATGTGGTACATGCGTAATGCCAAGATTTTCGGCAAGCTGAGGCACTCGGCTCGCCCCGGCGACCGCGTGCTTGTCATCTTCGGGAGCGGGCATGCTTATTGGCTGCGCCACTTTGCCGATCAGGTGCCGGGATTCCGCAATATCGATCCGCTGCCCTATCTCAGACGCGCGGACGAGAACTGAACCATCAGGCCGCGCGCCTGGCACTCGCGGGCCATGCGAACTGCCGCGCCTCCCGGACGAACGCGCCAACCGCCGGCGAATGCGGTCGCCCGCGCACTGTGGTCAGATAGATGGTGCGTGAATAGCTCGGGTCGACCAGCGGCCTGACCACGAGATCTGCATCGGTGACCGCGAACTCGGGGAAAAAGCCGAGCCCGAGCCCGGCCTTGATCATTCCCTGAACCCAGTCGTCGCGCGGCGAGCTGAACACCTTGCGTAGATAGATGCCGCGGCTGTTCAGATCGGCGCGGACCGGCGCGAAAACTTCGCAGTTGCTGCGGCTGACATAGGGCTCGTCATGGAGTTCGACCGCCTTGATCGGATTGTGCGCGCACAGCCGATGGTTGGGCGGAAGCAGGATGACGAAGTTCTCATGGAAGATCGGAACCTGGTGAAGCGTGTCGGGCAGTTCCTCGGGCACACCGACAACCGCGATCTCGAGCTCTCCCTTTTCCAGCTTCTCGATCATCTGCGGGGCGCCCGCATCGATTACCGCGACCTCGATCTCGGGATGTGCCGCGCGGAAGCGGATGAGAAGATCGGCGATGAGCCTGGGCCCGATCGTGCACATCGTCCCGATGGTGAGCGTGGCCTTTTCCATCCGCCTGACCGCCTTCGCATGCTCGCGCGCAGCGCAGGTCTGGCTATGGATGGTCTCGAGATAGGGAAGCATCATCCGGCCAAGCTCGGAGAGATGCGTGTTGCCGCGCTCGCGATGGAAGAGCGGACCGCCCAGTTCATATTCGAGCTGCTGGATCGCACGCGTCAACGCCGGCTGGCTGACATTGCACTGTTCGGCCGCCCGCGTGAAGTTGAGCACTTCGGCGAGCGTCACGAAATAGCGGACCTGCTGCATCTCCATCCGCAAGGCCTCCTTCGCGAAGCGTCGCCATGATTACACGCGGCGAGCGATCGCGCCAGCAGCACTCAGCGGCCCTCGCGTCGCAATTCGCAACATTAGACAGATCGTGATGCACATGGTTGCGAAGGCCAGCCACGCATAGGGCCACAGCAGAGGCATTCCGACCAGGATGAGACCGTCATTGCCGCCCGGAATAAGTGCGCTTCCCGCCCCCATCATCGCGCCGCCCATGACGCAGCGCGCGACGCGTGCGGTCGTTGGCGCGCTGAAGCAGATTCTGTCTGCAGTCCACCCGCCAAGCACCGCACCCCCGAGCAAGGCCAGGAGCAGCAACAATCGCGGCACGAGCGACGTGGACATCCCGCGCGCGAGTTCGGCGAGCAGCTCGGTATAGGTCCAACTTCCCGCCGCGAGCAAAGCTGCGAGGAAGGTGATGCCGATCACCGAGGTTGCGACATGCGGCGACCAGACGTGAGCGGCGAGCTGTCCGCGCCGGATCGCTATCGCATGCATCATTAGCCGCGAACCGAGCAATGCGGCGACGAGAACCGCGACCCAGGACGGCGCCGTGAACACGCTCGATCCGCCCGCGAGCCGCATTGGGTCAGGGACGCTGAGCGCCACCAGGCTGCCGAAGTAGAAGCCCAGCGGTGTAGCGAGATAGACCCATTCGCCCGAACCGAGCCGCGCGATCGAGCCGAACACACAGGCGCGGTTCACAAAGGCGCCGAGGCCAAGCAGCATGCCGCCGCCGATGGTCGTGATGCCCGCCGCATATGCCGCAGGCATGATTGGCAGCAGGTTCGCCGCGTCCAGCAGGACGAGCCCACCGCCGACCCAGAGCGACGCCTCGACAAGCGCGATCAGCCGGCCGAAGCGCCGGGATTTCACGATCTCTTCCATCGCGGCGACGGTGCAGGTCGCGCCGCGCTGGATCGCGAAGCCCATCACGCCCACCGCGGCGATGGCGACAAGGAAGGCGACCGCGTCCATCGAGCGCGATTATTCGGCGACGGCCGACGCGATCGAGGCAGCAACCTCGCTCGCCATCCTGAGCTGCGCATCGCGGTCAGCAATGTCATAGCGATGCGCGATGAACGCGAAATCGGTCCAGGCGACGCTGACTGTGCCATTCTCATTCTCGAGCACGAGCATCCTCACAGGCCAGTCGAGACCCGCATAGGGATTGGACTGGAGGAACTGCACGCCGAGCGGCGGATTGCCGAACAGAATCAGGGTCGAGCGGTGGATCGGGACCTTCGCTTCAGCGCCCAGCGCCGACTGATCGATCGCGTCGAAAAAGCGAACTCCCTTCGCGGCGACGTCTGCCTTTAGCCGTGCAACCGTGTCGTCAAATCCATAGGCGCTGCGCACCGTCAGCACGCCTTCGGCGCGTTCTGCCGCCACGGGCGCGGCCGCGCGCGCGTCAGATGCGACCAGCGCGTTGCCGAGTAGGATTGAGGCGGTGCCGACAAATCCGATTGCCGCACGGCCCAGGAAGGAACGGGTCACCCTCGATAGCCTTGTCATGCCAATGCCTTTCGCTGAGGCTCGCGAGCATCTGCGAGCCGGCGCAATCTCTGCGAAAATGGCCGTCCAGGATCATCCCGAGATCACATGGGATCGATGCAGCCCGCGCATAGATCCGTCGAGAAGTGCGCTCACCAGACTGCCGGCTTGCTCAAGCCCAGCGTTGCGCGGGCAGCCGTCAAGCAAAGATGATTGCGGCGTGAGCGATGAACATGGGGTCTACCTGCTTGTCTGCTCCGTTGGACAAATCAGATGAAGTCGTCTAATCGCGCGCTATAACGCAAGTCCTTTCTGGTTGATCGTTTGCCGGGTGCATGGTCGTCTTC
>NZ_JBYSXE010000067.1:0-17748 GCF_058781925.1 Sphingobium sp. FW306-1B-F04DB
CGCAGACGAAATCCTCGCCTCCGTCAAACGCTTCTGCCAAAAAACAATGAGCCGAACTTCAGATTCAGATGACTAGTGAAAGCGATGCCGGGTCGCGCCGACATCTCAGTCGTTCGTGGTCAGCATTAGGCAGCCTGTAAGCCGCCATACGTTCATCCGGCCAAATAGCGGCTGCTTCGCGCCCATTTTCGGCCGTCCAGAGCGGATTTCAGAAATCCTGAAAGCTGACCATCGTTCGTGCTGCCAACACGCGCTCAAAATAGGCGGTTGGATGGCGATAACTGGTGGAAGCCCGTAAGCTCCGCGCAGCGTTCACTGATAGCGCAGCGTCTTCTCGAACCCCTCATTTGCCTTGGTCATCTTTGCCAGTTTCCTGAGCTGACCGCGAATATGCCGCTCAAAGCGCGTATCGTCATAGATGCCCGTCGCCCGATATTCTTCCTGACCGATCAGTTCCTTAAGGCGCTCGGCAAACGCCGCCTGCTCGTTTGTGCAATCCGCGGCTTTCAAGGCACGACAGACCCATTCCTCGGCGGCGGCCTTGTCATACTCGTCCCGTGCCTCATACCCGCGCCTGTCCGCTGCCGCCTGATCCAGCTTCGAAGCCTCGAACCGGCGCTCCAGCCATTTCCGGACCTGCTCTCCATCCCACGCCTTTGATGGATTGTTCATCACTCTCTCCAATCCTCGTCTGCATTGCCCAATAGATGAGAGGAGGACAGAAGATAGTTCCGCCAGACAGCTATGCTCTCAAGGTTGGACGTCGCCGACAGTCACGGTTCGGGAGGTGCCTATCGTCTAGAGGCATTCGCTTGGGACCTCGCGTATGACGGCAACCGCCGCCTAAACGGCCGTTCGCAGGTGAAAACGCGTCCCCCGATACCGGCCCTTCGTTCATCTCGTGCCTGCGTTGACGTGAATGGCGAAGGATTGCGGGCGCATGAGCGTACGAAATGCTTACATGCAGGACCCCGTGGGCCGCGTGCGCTGTACTATGCGCATTTGGACATTCCGCGGTTCGCAGCGGCTTCCGCGGATGACCGTTATTGGCAAGACCAGACCTATTGTCTTCGGCCGGTCGAGCGGTCGTACGCGCAAAAGTCCGGTCGTGAGCGGTCCGACGGCTTCGAGGAATGGGCCGGAAGAACCGCCACTTCCCTGTAGAGCCTGGCATAGGTGGGGGTCAGCAACAAAATCGCAAGGAATGGCGGATACCCCGTCATCATGGCGCCTGCGGTCGTTCGAAGCTTCCCTTCGTCTACGCACGTCAGCGCCGTCAACACGGCAGGCGAGCGGGCAGCAGCGGCATCCGTTGCTATTGTCCACGGCTAAGAGTGAGTGTGTCTTGAGCAGCGATTGGGACTATTACCTTTTCAAGCTGGGCGAGGACCCGGCGTCCATCTACCTTGATCTAGGTATCGCGGCGGCCGCGCCTCTGGCGGGGCACGGCCACTCGATCCGGATTTCCGTCGCGCTGACACAACCTGCCGAAAACGGAATGTCGACCGACGAGGAATTCGGGGCCCTGATTGCGCTTGAAGACGATCTCGCGCGGCTGCATGGCGAGGACGCGATCTACGTCGGTCGGCTCACGACCCGGGGAACGAGGGTGTTCTACCTCTATGCCGCTGATGCTGACTTGCTCACTCGCAATGCTTCAGCAGCGATGCAAAAACACCCAGCCTATCAGCCTCGGATCGGCAGTCAGGCGGATCCGGAATGGTCGACTTATTTCGATTTCCTTTATCCCTCGCCCGAAGCTTACCAGCGGATCCAGAACCGGCGGCTGAATTGAAATGACGGGCGTGCAACGGGGCAGGGCCAACTGAGATGTCACTTTACAATGAGAATGCCGCAGTTCTGCGGGACATGGCGGCCGCCGGCGACGATCTCGGCAGATCGCGACCGATGGACTTCAATCATCTCTTCCCGACGCGTGAAGGAGCGATCGCTTTCGCGCGGCGTGTCGATGCGGAAGGCCTCACCCCGGTGGTCCGTTCTTATGACAAGCCCGGCTTTCCGTTCGACGTAACCGTCACAACGCAGGCGGTGATACCAACCTGCGATTTCATCACCGCAACCGAGCAACGCCTCGCAGTCATCGCAGCTGAGTTCGGGGGTCGTCCTGACGGCTGGGGCTGTTTGGAACCATAACTGCTGCTGGCCAGAGGGCGATATAACTTCGGAGCTTATGACCTACGCATGATCACTACCCTGGATTGGCCCACTGACCAGCTGGACGATGCAGAGCGGCCGTTTGTCGACAATATCCGCCGGCATGGCTGGCTCCGCACGGCCGCCTTGGCGGAGGAGGGCAAACCGGGCTTCTCCTATACCACGGGCTTTACTGTGAGCACGGGACAGCCCGAACTCATGATTTTCAGCACCGCCGATGAAGTCGCCCACGAGATGTTCTGGGTTCTGTATCGGCGCGCGAAGGCCGGGCAGGCCTTGCCGGTCGGCAGGCGGACCGACGATGTCTTTTCCAATCTGCCCGCTTACGTATTCCCGATCGCGGAGCGGCACTACGCCAATTTCCTGGGCTGGAGCCGATGGTTCTACCGAGGTGACGAGTTCAGTTGCCTGCAGATCGTTTGGCCGGATCGTGCGGGTATTTTCCCGTGGGAGGCGGGCTTTGATCAGGAGTTCACGTCCGACCAGGTGGATTTGACTGAACAGGGCTGGACGGCTGAAATCAGGGCTTAGAGGTATTCTTCCCCGAACGGACCATTTTATAATCCTGGCTAAACCAGCTGGAATGACAGAGATCGGGCGCGTTCCAGCTCAGCGGCACTACGGCAGGCGAATGGCCGCTTCCCATACGACCAGCCGTTCACGAACTGATCGGCGCATGGCTTGAACTGGTGGGGGTTACCGCTCTCGATCGAACACGGCATCGAGGCAGCAGCCGCCGACATCTCGGCCATTCCGAAGGCGAACGGAAACTCCCGAAAGCTGCCTACCGTTCAGCTTCAGATATTGGCTGTTTTCTATCAGTCTGGTTCCGCAGGCCACACAGCGAGAAGCCGACATCGCGGTGGGGTTCGCGCGCGGACTGGACAGCCCAATCCCGCGCGCACTCACCATCATTCGGCCGCGATAGCTTCGTCGAACAGATCAGTTTCGCGGATCAGGCCGGACATTTTCCATTGCTGTTCGAGCACACCCGGGCCGTAATCCTGCGCGCCGCCGAGCGTTTCAGCGAGCGCCTGCAGCCGCGCGCCCTCCTCAAGCAGGACGATATAGCTTGCTAGCGCGAGCAGGCCCTTGCGGCCCCAAGTGGTCGACCCGCCATTGGCCTCGAGGATCGCGGGTACCTGCGGGTCCTTCGCCAGCACATCCAGGATGAAATTCGCCTCGCCCTGGCGGCGATCGATATAGATCGGCAGTTCGCGTGCCCGCGTCCAGCGCTGGACGGGGACGTAGCGGATCGGAAGTGCACGGTGGCTCTGCGACCAGGCGCCCAGATAAAGCGTGTGGACATGGCTGACGGTGGTGATGTCATCATGCGCGCGGAAGATCGGCAGATAGCGTCCGCCGCCAAGATTCGCATTTGGTGGCCCCTGAAGCACCTCGCCCTCGAGCGTGTAGATCGTGGGCTTGAGCTCGGCATCGGGGGCGAATGGCCCTGGGTAGCCGATCGAAACGGCCGCGGTCTCGCCAGGGACACGCTCGACGAAATTGACGGTGCCGCTTGGCGAGATGGTGTGGGTGTCGCGCAGGCCGGCAAAGGCTGTGGCCGCGTCGCGCGCGGTTTGTGCTGCGAAATCGCTGATCGTGGAATTGAGCGTGGTCATGATCGGTCTCCTTGTCGAGGATGATTATTCGGCGGCCTGGAGCAGCGTTTCGGCCTTGCGCCCGAGGAGCGGCAGCACCTCCTCGCCGACGCGATAGGCCTCTTCGAGGTGCGGTGTACCCGCGAGGATGAAGGCGTCGGTGCCGCGCGAAATCAACTCGTCCAACTTCGCCGCGCATTGCTCGTAGCTGCCGACGATGCCGAGCGCCGGGCCCCCGCGCAGCAGGTTGAATCCACCCCACAGATTGGGCGCGACGATCAGCTCCTCATAGCGCTTCGCCTCGGTGGGCCGGAGGGCCGCCTGACGCGCGGCGCCCACCGAATCGGTCGGCTGCCCGCGCCAGCGTGTGCGCGTTTCGTCGGTGACGTTGTCGAACCCTATCCGGATGTCGCGCCACGCTTCCTCCTCAGTCGGGCGCGCGACGAGATCGACGCGCACCGCGCATTTCTGTTCGCCGCCGAGAGCAGCGGTACGCTCCTTCACGCGCGCGAACTTGTCGGTCAGCTGGTCGAAAGGTTCGAGCCACGAAAGATAATAGTCGGCGTGCTTCGCGGCCGACTGGAGCGCGGCGTCGGACGAGCCCGAGAACCAGATTTCTGGAACGGGCTCGCGTCCGAGCAGCGGCGGGAGGCCGCCATGCTCGACCTTGTAGAACCGGCCGTCATAGGTGAAATTCTCGTCCTTCCAGACACCTTTCAGCACATCGAGAAACTCGGTGGTGCGGCCATAACGATCGTCATGGCTAAAACTGTCGCCCCACCAGAGCTGCGAAGGGCCACCGCCCCCGGTGATGACGTTGAAGACCGTCCGCCCCCCCGTCGCGCGCTGCAGGCTCGCCGAGAGGCGTGCGGCCTGCACGGGATTGAGGAAGCCTGGCTGGAAGGCGATCATGAAGCGGAAACTCTTCGTCTCACGTGCGAGCAGCGGCGAGATCACCCAGGGATCATCGGTATTGGGGAAGGATGGAATCAGCCCGCCGATGAAGCCCGATATCTCGGCGGCTCTGGCAATCTCGGCCAGGTGGTCGACGTAGCGATAGCCGTCGTCCTCGCCCGTCGCGGTCAGGCCGGGTGCCTGGTTGCCGGGCACGAGCGGGGACCAGTCGCCGCGGTCATAGGATCCGCGGCGAATCGTGGCGTGGCAGCCATGGGTGGGCAGGCGCCAGTAGAAATCAATGGACATGGGTTTTCTCCTGTTCAGGCGGCGCGCGCTGGGGCGACGCGGGCGCGCAGGCGGGGAAGGACGAACTGGCCGATGCGATAGGCTTCCTCGAAACTCGGCCGGGCGGTGAGCACGAAATGGCCGATGCCGAGCGTCGCGAGCGTGGCGAGATGGTCGGCGATCTCGTCATAGCTGCCGGTGAGGCCGGGCTCGCGGGCATCGTGCGCCTCATCGGCGGTTTCGCGCGCGACGAGCGGCTGGAGGATGCCATAATCGAGGCTGCGGCCCTCCTTCAGTGCGAGCCGGTCGAGCGTCTCGATATGGTCGCGCAATTCCTCGACGGGCGCGGCGTCGAACAGATGGATGTCCGCCTGCCGCGCCGACAGTGCTAGCGCTTCCTCGCTCGTGCCGCGCAGGAAGACACGCGGGAAGGCGACGGTGTTGAGCGGCGCCTCGAAGCCGCCGCCCTCGACCTCGAAGAAACGGCCCTTGTAGCTGAAGGAGCGCTGGCCGTGGACCCCGCGTGCGACGGTCAGGAACTCCTCGGTGCGCGCGATCAGATCGTCCTCGGACACCTGATCCCCGCCCCGCGCGCGTGTCGCGGCATCGGCATCGGACGCAATCGCCCAACCGAGACGGCCGTGCGCGAGCCGCTGGAAGCTCACCGCCTGCTTAGCGGCGTAGACCGCCGAGCCGACCGAAGCGGGGAATTCGGGAATGAGCGTCAACCGCGGCGCCGAACGCGCCACGGCTGCTGCGACGATCTGGCTGTCGTCGGCATCGGTGCGATGCGCGACGAACAGCCCGTCGAACCCCGTCAGCGCGGCGGCGTGCGCGATCTGCGCGTAATAGTCGTAGCGGTTGATCGAAGGCGTGCGGATATCGCGGATCACGGGCTGGTGACGCGGCCGATCCGTCGGTTCGGAGCGGCTGTTCTCGGCGGCAACGTCGAGCTGCCAATAGATGCGGATCGTCATACTGCGTTCCTCTTTGCTGGAAAGGCGGGATCGCCGAAGCGGCCCGAAAAGACGGTTTCGGTGAGCGGCCTGCGGCCGTTTGGAAGTTCGGATGCGCGGAAATCCTCGTGCAGCGCGTCGGGCTCGGCGCGGCGGCCGAGCGCTACCATCGCCTCGACCTGGTGATCATCGGGAATGGCGAGGCGTTCGCGCGCGGCGTCGCGATCGAAGCCGCCGATGCCGTGGGTGTGCCAGCCGAGCAGCAGCGCCTGATGCGCGAAATTGGCCCATGCCGCACCGGCGTCGAAGCTGTGGCTGCCGACCGGCACCGGCTTGCCGTCACGTTCGAACGTCCGCGCCGAGGCGATGACGATCAATGCCGATGCGCGGTTCGCCCAGAGGCGGTTGCGCGCGAACAGGAAGGACAGATAGTCCTCCCACGCTTCTTCGTCCGGCCGCGCGAACAGGAAGCGCCAGGGCTGGGCATTATAGGCAGAAGGCGCCCAGCGTGCGGCCTCAAAGGCGCTCTGCAGCACCTCGTTGGGAACCGCCTCGCCCGAAAAGCTGCGCGGCGACCAGCGCCCGACGAAGAGTGGATCGATGGAGTGATCGGCCTTGCGCGCGAAAAGCTCGCTCATCAGCGCGCCTCCTGGGCCGGGAAGCGGACTAGATTGGCGGGATCGGGCGCGTCTGTGAGCTCGGCGAGGATCTCGTCGCGCAGCCGGTGGAGCACGGGCGAGCTCCGATCGCGCGAATGCGGCAGGTCGACCTCGACGATGCGGCGAATACGCCCCGGATTGGGCGCCATGATGATGACGCGGTCGCCGAGGTACAGCGCTTCCTCAACATCGTGCGTCACCATCAGCATTGTCGAACGTTGCTGCATCCAGATGCGCTGGAGCTCCGTCTGAACGTGGACGCGGGTAAGCGCGTCGAGCGCGCCCAAAGGTTCATCGAGCAGCAGCAGCGTCGGTTCGGTCACGAGTGCGCGCGCGATCGCTGCGCGCTGCGCCATGCCGCCCGAGAGCTGGTGCGGATAGGCTTTCTCGAAGCCCGCAAGGTTCACCAGCGCGATATGTTCGGCGACGATCCGCGCACGCTGCTCTTTCGGGATGTCGCTGTTGAGAAGCGCAAGGCCGATATTCTCCTCCAGCGTCATCCACGGGAAAAGACGGTGATCCTGGAAGACGATGCCGCGATCGAGGCTGGTGCCCGTTACGCGTTTGCCATCGAGCCGGATTTCGCCCGCATAGTCGGTGTCGAGCCCGACGATCAGCCGAAGCAGTGTCGATTTTCCACAACCGCTTGCCCCCACGATGCTGACGAATTCGCCAGGCCGGATGGAAAGGCTGATTCCGTCCAGCACGGGCAAGGATCGACCATCGATGGTGAAGCTCTTGGAAAGGCCGTGAAGACTGAGCGCGCCTCTCGGTGGATCGACGGGTTTCGCTGGTGGCGGTGCGATGCGGGTCTGGGCGGTCATGATAGTCTCCGTTCAGGCGGCATGGCCCTGCCAGCGCAGCAGTTGGCTGCGGAGCCGGGCGAAGAGGTGGTTGATCAGGAAGCCCAGAAGGGCGGTGACGGTGATGGCGACGAGGATGACGTCCATGCGCTGCTGCGCCTGTGCCATGCTCATCGTCGCGCCGAGCCCGCCGCCCGCGCCGAGCAGGATCTCGACGCCGATCGTCGCGATCCATGCAAAGGCGATAGCCTGGGACACGCCTGTCAGGATGAGCGGGAGCGCCGCGGGCAGCAGGACGTGACGGAAGCGCTGGAGCGGACCGAAGCCATAGACTCGCCCGACCTCGAGATAGCGGCGCTCAACATGGGCAACGCCTTCATAGGCGCCGAGCACCGTGGGGTAGAAGGCGGCGAGGCTGACGATCAGCAGCTTGGCGGATTCGCCATTGCCGAGCCACAGTCCGATCAGCGGCAGCCAGCCAAGCAGCGGCACTTGCCGAATCGCATGGTAGAGCGGACCCACGAGCCGGTCGACGGCGCTCAGCGTTGCCATTGCGACGCCGAGCGCGATCCCGGCAAGAATGCCGATCAGCAGCCCCGTCACGGCGCGCGACAGTGTGGCGAGCGCGTCGGAGATGAGCAGGCCGCCTGCCGCAAGGTCGACAAAGGTCGCGGCGATCGTGCCCAACGGCACAAAGGCGAGCGCGCGAGCGCCCCCGGCCTGCGACTGCGCGGTCCACCAGACAAGGATGAGCGCGGGCACGATCAGGCCGAGCAAAGCCCGGGGCAAGGCACGGGTCATGCGGTCCTCCAGCGCGTATAGCGGCGCTCAATGAGCTTGACGCCACGATCGAGCGCGAAGCCCACCAGACCGCTGACGATGACGCCCGCAAGGACGACGTCGATCCGGAAGAGCTGGCGCCCCATCTCCATCATCTGGCCGATCCCGCTGTCCGCCGCGAGCAGCTCTGCCGCGACGAGCACGAGCCATGCGCGCGTGATCCCGAGCCGCAATCCGGTGAGCACGGGCGGGATGGTTGCGGGGATGAGAATGCGCGTGAGCAGCGCCACGAAGGGCGTGCGATAGACACGCGCGACCTCGAGCCACCCTTTGGGTATGCCGCGCACCCCGTCGAAGGTAGCGAGCGCCACGGGAAAGAAGGCGGCTACCGCGACGACGGTGATCTTGAAGCGCTCCTCGATCCCGAGCAGCAGCACCAGCATCGGGATGAAGGCGAGGATGGGCACCTGTCGCACCGCCTGGAAGAGCGGAAGAAACAGCGCCTCGAACAGCCGTGAAAGCGCCACCGCAGTGCCGAAAGCGAGGCCAAGCAACGCGCCGACCCCGAATCCCCAGAGCAGACGGAACAGGCTGTCCGCCAGATGACCGCCCAGCTCGCCGTTCCGCGCGAGCTGGGCGGCAGTTGCCGCAACCTCGGAAGGAGAGAGGAGGATTTGCGGGGGGAACAGGCCGGTCGATGAGGCAAGCTGCCACGTGGCAACGAGCATGACGGGCGGAAGCAGTGCGGTGGCGAAAGCGGCGATACGGCGGATCATGGTCATGCCTCCCCCATCGCGATCGCCCGGGTTCCGATCGTCCGTCGGCGGAGCAGGCCCACGAGCGCTGCAGCGCCCAGCAAAACGGGTAGCCAGATCAGGAAGACCGACTGGACTGCGACGAACTTGCTCGCGACGCCGCCCGCGATCGCGCCGAAGGACGAGCCGGTCATCGAGGCGAGGTTGTAAAGCCCGGCCACCTTGCTCTTGCCGCCCGGCAGGCTGGAGAGCATGCGCACATTGATGAGATGGACGATCGCGGCGCCCGCGCTCAGCAATGCTGCGCCTGCCGCCAGCCCGGCAAAGCCGCCGCTCAGCCCGAGCGCCGCGAGCGCGACTGCGGCTAGTGCGAGGCTGATGCCATAGGCAAGCGGCGTTGTTAGGCGCTGGACCAGCGAGCCACCAAGGAAGAGCAGCGCGACCGAGATCACACCCTGGAACAGCAGCACCCGGATGCCGTCCTGTTCGGTGAGCAGCGGAAGTGCTGCCGCGACGAGTATGATGAAGGTGCCGAACAGCGCGTTGGTGGCACTGCTGATGAACTCGACAAGGCAGCTTTCGGCGACACCGGCATTGCCGAAGATGAGCTGCAGCTCGGCAATGAAACCCGGTGCCGCCTCGATTCCTCCGGTGTCGCGTACCGGGAGGAAGGAAAGGCTGAAAAGCGCCATCAGCCCGAACAGCGCGGCAACGAGCCAGAAGCTGACGGCGATGCCCACGCGCTGGCTAAGAAGCGCGGCCGCGGCGGGGCCGATGATCGCAAGCCCGCCGGTGAGCGCGCCGCGATACCAGCCTGCCTTCGCCTGACCGAGCGTCTTCAGTCGTTCGAGGAAGGAAGAGTTCATCGAGACCATGCGAAAGGGGATGCACAGCCCGATCAGGCCGCGCCCTGCGGCGAGCGCTATCCACGAGGTGCTGAACGGCATCGCCAGATTGACGAGCAGCGGGCCGAGGCTTGAGAGGAAATAGACGCCCCGTGCACCGTAGCGCGCGATGATGAAGCCCGCGGGCACGGTGACGAGCACCATGCCAATCGACTCCATCGCCGAGACGACCCCGATCTGAAAGGGCGTTGCGCCCAGCGAGATCGCATAGAGCGTCGTCAGGATCTTGCCGAGCCCGACCGTGAGGCCGCTAACCGCCGCAAGCACGACGAAGCTCGCAAGGAACCGGGTATCGGACTGGGCCGTGACGGTCGTCATGAGCGCGGCGTCCCCTTGACGGCCGCCTCGGCGATGGCCGGGCGCCAGAAATTCTCGAGCTTAAGGTTGCGGAGCGCCTGATCGGCGAAGCGACGGTCGAGCAGCGCGTCGACATCGACCTTCCTGCGGACGAGGCCCTGCTTGAAGGTGTAGTCGGCGGCTGCGCGGTAATGCTCGACCACGGGCGCGTCGAATAGCGGAGACCAGCGATCGGCCCAGGCGACGCGCGGCTCGTTCCATTCGGCCTCGACCACGCTCAGCGGCGTCTCGCCCCGTGCCGCAATCTGCGCGACCGCCGCGCGGTTTTCGGGCTGGGCCGCCCAGTACGCGGCGCGGACATAAGCATCGGCGACAAGCTGGGTCAGCGCGGGATATTGCTCGACGAAATCCTTCCGGCCGAACAGCTCGGCGCGCATCTTCCAGTCGGCAGGAGCTTGCTTGGTAGACCAGATGATGCGGCCGACGCCCTTCTGCTCAAGAAGGATCGCATCGGAGAGCAGGAAGACCGCGTCGACATCGCCCGAGGCGAGCGCGGCGTGGCTCGCGGGCGGATTGATGTTGAGGATCTTGAAATCGTCGAGCTTGAGCCCGTTCGCATCGACCAGCTTCGCGAAGGGCAGCTCCCAGGGACGGCCGCGATGCAGTGCGATGCGTTTCCCCTTCAGATCGGCGATGCTTTTCGCGTCCAGTCCCTTGCGGACGACGAGATAGGCATTCTGTCCGCGGCCCGCGGGAACAATCAGCCGCGTCTCCACCCCGCCGGCATTGGCGATGAGCGCGGGGAAATCGCCATAGCCCGCGAAATCGATGCGCTTGCCTGCAAAGCCCTCGTTGATCAGCGGGCCGCCGACCGCGGTGGGCACGGGAAACCAGACGAGCTGGACGCCCTGTTTCGCCAGCTGGTCGCGCAGCCAGCCCTGCTGGATCACGACCTGCGAAAGGCCGCTATATTCCTGCAGCCCCTTGTACGGATAGGCGATCGTCGCGATGGTCAGCGTCTTTGGCTGTCCGCCGGTCTGCGCGGGCGCGTGCCCGCGGAACTGGAAGGCGACGAGCGCGCCGATGGCGAGTACCGCCAGCACCGCGAGGGACAGGGATTTGCGCGTCATGGTCTCGTTCTCCGCTTCGGTCGCGGGCGGCGGGGCGAGCGCTGCCCGGCCACCCGCATCCCGTTCAGGCCGCGTCGCGCGCGCCGATAGTCTGCAAGGCCTCAAAGGGGCGCCGGTCGATCCACTCACCCACATCGAAATGGCGGGGCAGGAAGCCGCGCTCGAACAGAAAGGTAGTGAAGTCGGCGAGCGCCTCGATCGATTCTTCGGAAAAATCGGTCCCGAGCCGCTTGTGGAGTGTGTCGCCGCCATAGGCCGCGCGAACGAACTGCTCCGACGAGCCCGTCTCGCGCGCGATATAGGCGAGCGTCTCGGCAGGGTTGCGCTCGGCCCAGTCGCCCGCAGCAATCACCTGCGCGAGCAGCCGTTCGGCCAGCTCGGGATGGTGGTCGAGCGTCGCGGCATCGACGGTGAGCGGGCGCGGCGTGCCGTTGTTGATCCGGATCTTCGGATCGGGATGAAAGCCGGTATCGACCACGACGTGCGCGTCCGCGAGAAAGGCGAACTCGTGGCCGAGCGATCCCTTCACATGGATCGCATCGACCTCGCCGCGCACCAGCGCGTGGAACTCGGCGGTATAGAGCGGACGCCCATTCCAGCCGCGCCGCGCGGTGATGCCGAGCGGCGTTTCACCCTCGGCAGGCGGCGGATCGCTCGCGTCGATATCGATCCATTCGACCTCGTTCTCGCCAATGCCGCCGAGCGAAAGGCCCGCGAGCAGCGCACGCAGCGCGGTCGCGCGGAAGATATCGATGCGTTCGCCCTTGCGCAGCGGCAGGCCGATGCGGCGCCCCTTCAGATCGGCAATGGTGCGGATGCCCGAGCCGGGCAACGCGATGATCGCCTGGCTTTCATCGACCCAGGACAGGCCGATGACGCGTGTCTCCACGCCCGCGGCGCGCGCCCAGATCGCGGGAACGCTTCCTCCCTGGCGGAAGCTGGAGGGCAGATGGTGGTCGATATGCGAAGCCCTGGCCTCGGGCGTCGCAACCTCCTGAACCGAGTTCACGCGGATGCCGAGCGGCGCGAACGCATCATCGATCAGGCCCAGATTGATCGCGATGCCGAGCGGCGTGGGTACGGGGCAGCGCGTATACCAGATTTCCTGTGGATAGGCGGTCATGGTTTTGCTCCTCCTCAGAATTTGGCGGTGGCCGAGACGCCCCAGGTGCGGGGATCGCCATAGGTGGTAAGGCGTGCGCCCTGCTGCGTGCCGAAGGTCAGGATCTTGTAGTGCTTGTTCGTCAGGTTCCGGACGAAGAGCTGGAACTCGAACGCGTCGCCCGGGGTCGAAACCGAAAGCCGGGCATTGCCGAGCGCATAGCCCGTCTGGCGCTGGTAGCGGCTGACGAGATAGTCGTTCGCGGCCGGGTCGGTTTCCTGCGCGTTGACCGTGAAATACTGGCTGGTGCGGTAGCTCCAGTCGCTGCCGACCGCGACATTCCATTCGCCCACGGGAAAGGAATATTCGGCGTCGATATTACCCGTGAAATGCGGCGCGCGGGTGAACTGGTTGGCCTTGCCAAAGAGCTGCCCGGTATTGGGATTATTGGGGATGAAATCGTCGGTATAGTTGGTGTCGAGGAGGCCGATGCTGCCCGAGAGACGCAGCCCCTCGATCGGCCGCGCGGCGACGTCGAGTTCGAGCCCTTTCGACCAGCCCTTGGCGTTGATCAGCCGTGCGGTGAAGACTGTCGTGCCACCCGCCGAGACGGGGACGCCCTGCACCAGCACCTGGATCTTCTTGTAGTCGTAATAAAAGGCGGCGAGGTTCGCGGTCAGCTTGCCGCCGAACCATGACGTCTTCAGCCCCGCCTCATAGGAATAGAGATCCTCGGGCGCGATGCCGTCAGGATCGAACTGCACCGCCGCGGTGGCGCTCGCCTGGAACGTGCCCGAACGGAAACCGCGGGCGAAGCGGCCATAGAGCAGCGCATCGTCGCTGATCCGGTATTGCGGCGTGACGTCCCAGGTCAGCCGGTTCCACGTCTTCGAGGGCGAGGAGATGAAGGGCGCATAAGGCGTGCTCGCGGTCACCGAACTCCTCAGCCACCAGGTCGACGGATCGGTGAAGGTGACGAGCGGCCGGGCCGCAGTGGACGGTGTCGTCGGATCGGCGGTGTTGAGCCGCCGCGACGCGTCGCCGGTTGCGTTGAATATGTCGATCGTCGCGGCGCGCTTTTCGGAGGTGAACCTGAGGCCCGCGGTCAGGCTGAGCGCGTCGGTGAAATTGAAGGTTCCGCTGCCGAAGACCGCGTAGCTCTTCGCGGTCTGATCGTAGAGAACGTTCTGGAAATAGGCATGTCGCCAGCGTACCGGACCCGTGCCGCGATCGAGATAGCGTGTCGTCGCGATCGTCGCGGTTGTCGCGTCGGACGCAAAATCCTCCCAGAAATAGTGCGCCCCAAGGATCCAGTTGAAACGATCTTCGCGCGGGGACGTGATCCGGATTTCCTGCGTAAACTGTTCGCTCGACAGATCGGTGCGCGAGCGCGAACCCTCGAAGACGGTATAGTCGCCGTCACCCTGGCTCAGATTGTCGCCCTTGTCCCAGGCGGTGATCGAGGTGATCGTGTAATCGCCGGGCGTCCATTCGACCGTCAGCGTCGCGCCGCGTTGCTTGGTTTTCGAAATGCCAGGAACGTTGGACGCATAGAGATCGCGGTCGCCGGTTGGCACATTGCCGTAATCGTCGGCGGGCGTAGAGGCGCCCTTGAAGACGGCATTGTCGGGAAGGGCGGGCTCGATGAAGCGCGGGATCGGCGTGCCGTCGAAATTGCGGAACCGGCCCGAGAGCAGGACCTTCACGTCGTCCGCAGGCTTGACGAGCAGTTGCACGCGCGCGGCGAAATCGTCGAAGCGGCCGGTGCCATCCTCGGCGGTCCCTACATTGGACCAGACATTGCCGCGCCGTTCGTAGAAGAACGAGCCGCGGGCAGCTACGACATCGTCGACCACCGTTCCGCCAAAGCCGCCCTGCGTGAACACCGACCCGAAATTGCCCACGCCTGCGCGGACATAGCCGCCGGGCTCGAATTCGGGCTTGCGCGAAATATAGTGGATCGCGCCGCCGACGGTGTTCTTGCCCCATAATGTTCCCTGCGGTCCGCGCAGCACCTCGACGCGCTCGAGGTCGAAGACGGGAAAGGCCTGGAAGAAGGGCGAGTTGACATAGACCTCGTCGAAATAGACGCCGATCGGATTGACCACGTTCGCCGCCGGATCGTTGCTGCCAACGCCGCGGATGAACCAGCGCGGGCGGTTGCGGCCTTCGGTCTGCGCGGCTGAGGCGTTGGGGATCAGGCGGATGATCTCGTTGGCCGAACGGATCTCGAGCCGCTGGAGCGCCTCGCCGCTGACCGCGGTGATCGCGGTGGGCACATCCTGCAGATTCTCCTCGCGCTTGCTGGCGGTGACGATGATCGCGCCGCCGTCATCGACGGCATCGGCCGAGGCTGCGGCAGGTTCGGGCGCTTCGGCCCATGCGGGAACAGCCATCAGCGCGGTGAGCGTAGCCGCGCCGGTGAGCACGAGACGTGACCGAAAACGGAAACTGTATTTCGACATTGAGAATGCATTCCCCCTTGAAGGGCACGGCTGCACCCGAAGCCGGGGCGCTCTGCGACCGTGCGCGTGTAAGCAGTCGTTGAGAGGTTCAGGCGACCTTGCGGACATGGCCGGCGAGCTCGGCGATGGGGCGTGGATCGATCCAGGCGCGCACATCAAAATCGGCGGGCAGGAAGCCATGCGCGAACAGGAAATCCTTGAAGTCCGAGAGCGCGTCGATCGTCTCTTCCGTCAAGAACGTGCCAAGCCGCTGGCTCGCATCCTCGCCATAAGCGGCGCGCACCCAGTCGGACGAAGAACCCGTTTCGCGGGCAATATAGGCGATGGCCTCATCGGGATGCGCCGCCGCCCAATCGCCTGCGTCGATCACGCGGCGCAGGAAGCGCGTGACGAGGTCGGGACGCTCCTCGATCAGTCCCGCATCAACGGTCAGCGTGCGCGGCGTGCCGTTGTTTATGCGCACCTTCGGATCGGGATGCGCTCCGAGGTCCGTGATCACGCGCGCGCCGATCAGCCGCGTTGTTTCCAGCCCGAGCGCACCCTTTACATAAATCGCGTCGACTTCGCCGCGGACCAGCGCGAGCACCTCTGCGCGATAGCCATGCTGGCTGCGGCGACGAAAGCCTTCGCCTGTCGCGATCCCGTCGGTGCCGCTTGCGGCCTCGTTCGCCGCGTCCACCCGTTCAACGTCTGCCAGCGCCAGTCCGTCCAGCTCGAGCGCCTTGGCGAAACCGCGCAGCGCGCTAGCGCGGTTGAAGTCGATCGAGACCGGATTGACCGGCAACCCGATAGGGCGACCGCGAAGATCGCGGGCACGGTTGATGCCAGAACTCGAAAGCGCAAGGATCGCCTGGAACTCGTCTGTCCAGGAAAGACCGATCACGCGGGTGTCACGCCCATTGGCGCGCGCCCAGATCGCCGGGATGTTGCCACCCTGGCGGAAGGAGCGCGGCAGATTGTGGTCGAAGTGCGATTCTCGCGCATTCGGGTCATTGGTTTCCTGGATCGAACGCAATGCGATACCGTCGCGTCCGAATTCCTCGGCAAACCAGTCGAGCTGGACTGCGAGCCCGAGCGGAGTTGGCACCGGACAGCGTGTGTACCAGAGTTCGCTGACCGATGGTGATGTCGTCATGTCGCAAGCCTTTCTGGCGGACGCACGCGCCCGCCGCCGCGCGGCCGCAGTCGCGCAGTCATAATCGTGCAAAGAAGGTCGACGCGGGCGTGGCGGCCCGCGATCAGCTCAACTCAGCGGCAACATCGCCGCAGGCGGAACCCGTCTGTCATGGAAACGTGTCTTCGCATTCGTCACTTCCCCTTCACATGGGGGGATCACGAAGCCGGGCGTCACGCTGCCCTGCATCGCGCTTTAGCCGTTATTTACGCGGAGCAAGCTGCATCCCTTCAAAAGCCGCGGGCCTGTCGGGGGCGCAATTGCGCCTGGGCGGCGGCCATCCCACCCTTGATCCGATAAACTCTACTTAATTCGTAGAAAAGGAGTCGGTCAATACAATTTTTGCTATGGCGTGCCATAGCTTGATTAGCGCTCGCTGTTCCGTCCGGAGTCCGGTTCCGAGCGAAAATCCGATAAAGCTGCCGCTCAAGCTGTTAGAATGTCCCCATCAGGCCAACTGAGATATATCGCGTGTTCCCGGTATCCGGCGCGTTGGGGGCCGCTTGGAGAAAACGAACTTTGATCAGCCACGCAGCGTTAAGCTCGGCGCGGAGCACCTTGGGGGCTAGCCACCAGCGCAACCGCCCCTCCAGCTGATGGCCCGCAAAGCGGCCCGACCGGCCAGATGGATCGCGCACGCTCGTCGTTGAAAAGCTCTCGGTCCGCTCCGCGAGCCACATCGCTCGATAGACGGCAAAGCCGTCGAACCGGGACGTCGGTGCAGCCTCGAACCGGATACCTGGCGTGCTGATATTGGCGCGGCCAGTCAGCTTCGCTCCCACCGAGCTACACCACCACAAGGGGCACGACCAGCGAAGATCGTGTCCCGAGCCGTGGTGTAGGTCCGCAGGCGCGGGCGCAAAATAAGACATCTGAAAAGCTCTCTGGATTGGTTGTGCCCAACAGGCTACATGACTATCTATATGGTCAGGAGCGTGACATGGATATGATCAATCTGGCAGATGCCAAAGCCCATCTGAGCGAGCTGGTGGATCGGGTCGAGGCGGGGGATTCGATCGACATCACTCGACGGGGCAAACCGGTGGCAAGGCTCACTGCGGTGGCTAGGCCGCGCAAGCATATCGACGCCGCCCTGTTGCAGTCGCTGACGGCGACCATGCCGGCGCGAACGCAGGACGCTGCCGCGCTGGTACGGTCGATGCGGGATGGCGATCGCTACTGATGCTCTATCTTGATACGTCGTTGCTCGTCGCTGCGCTGTCCAACGAAGCGACGACATCGCGTGTCCAGCTCTGGCTGGCAGAGCAAGATCCCGAGCACCTACTGGTCAGCGACTGGACCATCACCGAGATGTCATCCGCCATGGCGATCAAGTTGCGGACCGGGCAGATCAATCTGGAGCAACGTGCAGCAGCGCTCGCGACGTTCAACAAGCTGGTGGCTGAGAGTTTCACCGTGCTGCCGGTCACCGGTGGGCATTTCAGGACGGCCGCGAAATTTGCGGATCACCATACCCTCGGCCTTCGTGCTGGTGACGCGCTCCATCTCGCGACTGCCTCAGAGCATGGCGCCACTGTCCATTCGCTAGACCAAAAGCTTGCTGAGGCTGGGCCAACGCTCGGCGTGCCGACGCAACTGCTGACATAAACAGAGCCTCTTCTGGCACTGCGGACCGTGTGAGATCAGCCCACCAGTAACCGGCTAGGTCACTGACTGCTCGCGCCGACATCTCAGATGATGTGGATGGCTCCCGCTCCCGGCATCTAGGTGCCAAAGTGTGGAAGCTATCAAAGCGACCACGAG
>NZ_JBYSXE010000068.1:0-16941 GCF_058781925.1 Sphingobium sp. FW306-1B-F04DB
TTTTGATCGCCTGACGGCGACACCCACCCCTTACCCCTCCCTTGAAAGGGAGGGGCTCAACTGGGTCTTACCGGTTACCCCGGGCCGAATTTGCAACCCCTGTTATCCCCCCGGAAAAGCCTTTCCTACATCAATCATCTCGCATATTGTTCCCTCTTTGTTCCACAAGCGAAGAACAGCCCATGGACAGCTACCACTGGACGCCAGCTGCCCAACGCCGCTTCCTCGACGTGCTCTCGCGCACAGGCAGTGTGCAGCTTGCCTGCGCTGCGGTCTCGAAATCCCGCCATGCCGCCTATGCGCTCCGCCATAGTGCCAAGGCCCGCGCCTTTGCCGTCGGCTGGGACGCGGCGATCCTCGTCGCTCGCGAGCGTTTGCGCGATCTCGTGATGGCCGGCGCACTGGCCCCGCTCGATTATCGGCCAGTGCGCAATGAGCGGACCGGACGGATCGGCTGGCGCCGCGCTGACCCGATGCTGCGTGCGGGCATGGGCGTCTCGCTGCTCGATCGGCTCGACCGCAGCGCTGATGCCGCGATGCGCGCCGGTCGGGATATCGCCGCCCGCATGGTGTCGCAGGATTTCGACGCCTTTCTCGATCTGGTCGAATCCGGCGCCACGCCCGATGCGGTCGCCGCCATCGTCGCCCCGCACGGGCGATGCGCGCATACGGATTCACTGTAAACTTGCGCGAAAATCAGAGCTTTCCGACGTGCGGCGCCAACCGGCGCTTGCACAATCCGCCGCGTGCGGGCATCCGCACCGCGAACACCAACCCGGACGGCGGCTTTCTCCGCTGCACCGCCATGAAGAGAAGCTCTATGCGCGTCCTTTCCGGAATCCAGACCACCGGGAATCTCCACCTCGGCAATTATCTCGGCGCCATCAAGAACTGGGTGAAGATGCAGGATGAGGGTGAATGCCTCTATTTCCTCGCCGATCTTCACGCGATCACGGTCTATAACGATCCCGCCGAACTGCGCCAGAACACGCGCGAAATGGCGGCGGCGCTGATCGCGGCGGGCATCGACCCCGACCGCTCGATCCTGTTCAACCAGGCGCAGGTGCCCGCGCATGCCGAGCTCGCCTGGCTGCTCAATTGCACCGCCCGGATCGGCTGGCTCAACCGCATGACGCAGTTCAAGGAGAAATCGGGAAAGAACCGCGAGGGCGCGAGCGTCGGCCTCTATGTCTATCCCGTACTCCAGGCCGCCGACATCCTGCTGTATCAGGCGACCCACGTCCCCGTGGGCGAGGACCAGCGCCAGCATCTCGAGCTGACACGCGACGTCGCTATCAAGTTCAACCAGGATTTCGCGCGCGAGGTCTTCACCATCCCCGAACCCTATATCGGCGCGACCGCGGCGCGGATCATGTCGCTGCGTGATGGCACGTCGAAGATGTCGAAATCCGATCCTTCGGACATGAGCCGCATCAACCTCACCGACGACGCCGACGCGATCGCGCAGAAGATCCGCAAGGCCAAAACCGATCCCGAGCCGCTGCCCGAGAATGTCGAGGGGCTCGATGGCCGGCCCGAGGCGAAGAACCTCGTCAACATTTACGCCGCACTCACCGAAACGACGCCCGCCGAGGTGCTCGCCGAGCACTCTGGCAAAGGCTTCGGCCAGTTCAAGCCGGTGCTCGCCGAATTGCTGGTCGAAAGCCTCGCGCCGATCACCGGGCGCTTCAACGCGCTGCGCGCCGATACCGCGGCGCTCGACGCACATCTCGTCAAGGGTGCGGACAAGGCGCGCGCGCTGGCGCAGCCGACGCTCGACGCCGCCTATGAAACGCTGGGACTGGTCCACCGGACGAGCCGTGCAACCTGATCGACGGGGCGCGCGTTCAATTCTTGTTCAGCCGATTTGACTTATTGGTCTAGGCGACTGAAATTACACGCATAGGCAATGAAGGGCCCTGACAATGTCGATCCACCGCAAAGTCCTTTCGGCGCTTGCTCCCCTCTCGCTGCTTGCGCTCGGCGCGTGCGCGACCAATTTCAAGGCCGATGTCAGTCGCTTCCAGGCTTTGCCGGCGCCATCGGGTCAGACCTTTGCCATCGAGGCACAGGACCCGCAGAATCGCGGCGGCCTTGAATTTGCGCAATATGCCAGGCTCGTCAGCGACAATCTGGCGCAGCTCGGCTATCGCCCCGCCGATGCGGGCACCGCCTCCGTCCTCCTCGTCAAGCTCGATTATGGTGTCGACAAGGGCCGCGAAAAGATCCGCAGCTATCCGACCGGCTATGGCGCGGGCTTTTACCACGACCCCTTCTACTGGGGCCCCTATCGCCGCTGGGGCCGCTACGGCTATGTCCGCGGCTTCTACGACCCGTTCATGTTTGGCGGCTTCGGCTATAACGATATCCAGAGCTACACCGTCTATACCAGCGGACTGAATATGGTGATCGAACGCAGGGCCGACGGCCAGCGCCTGTTTGAGGGCAAGGCCGAGGCGGTCTCGTCGAGCAACAAGCTCACCTACCTTGTCCCCAATCTGATCGAGGCGATGTTCACCAACTTCCCCGGCAATTCGGGCGAGACCGTCAAGATCACCGTACCGCCTCCGCCCAAAACCGAGGCGAAGGGCTATTGACGAAAAAAGCCCCGGCAATGCCGGGGCTTTTTTTTTCGGTATTGAAGAGCTGTCAGCCCTCGAGCGTGCGGATCAGCGTGCGGATGTCGTTGTCCATCTCGCTGTCGCTTGCGCGCAGCTTCTCGATCTGGCGCACAGCATGGATCACCGTGGTGTGGTCACGCCCGCCGAATTTACGGCCGATCTCGGGGAGCGAGCGCGGCGTCATCCGCTTGGCGAGATACATCGCGATCTGCCGGGGGCGCGCGATCGCGCGGGCCCGGCGTGCCGACACCATGTCGTTCTGGCGGATATCGAAATGCTGGCAGACGCGGCGCTGGATCTCGTCGATCGTGACGCGGCGCTGGCTCGCCTGGAGCACGTCGGCGAGCACTTCCTGGACGAAATCCAGGTCGATCGGACGCGCATTGAGCAGCGAATAGGCGATGACGCGATTGAGCGCGCCCTCGAGTTCGCGGATATTGCTCGCGATCCGTTGCGCCAGGAACAGCACCGCCTCTTCGGGAATGCTGACATGCCCCGCCGCCATCACCTTGCGGCGCAGGATCTCGAGCCGCAGCGCATGGTCCGCGGGCCGGATATCGGCGACCAGCCCCATGGCGAGGCGCGAAAGGATGCGCCCCTCGACGCCCTCGAGCGCCTGCGGGCTGCGATCGGCGCCGATCACGAGCTTGCGCCCGCTCGCCATGATCTCGTTGACGGTGTGGAGGAACTCCTCCTGCGTCGATCCCTTGCCCGCGATGAACTGGACGTCGTCGATCATCAGCAGGTCGGCCGAGCGCAGCCGCGCCTTGAAGCCCAGTGTGTCGCGCGCGCGCATCGCGGAGACGAACTCCACCATGAACTTTTCGGCGGACATATAGAGCACCGTCGAGCCCGGATTGGCCGCGGCAAAGGCGTGCCCGATCGCGTGCAGCAGGTGCGTCTTGCCCTGGCCGGTCGCGCCGTGGATGAACAGCGGATTGAAAGCAACACCGCCCTCGGCCAGAGCGCGCGCCGCGTTGCACGCCAGCGCATTGGCCTCGCCGGTCACGAAATTGTCGAAGGTGAAGCGCGGATCGAGCGTGCTCGTTTCGGCGAGCGCAATCTCGACGAGCAGCGGTGCGTCCTTGGATTCGGCCTCGACCTCAGCCGAATAGATCGCTGCGCCGTCGATATTGTCGTTGGCGACGATCTCGACGCTGTGGACATGCGGCGCGTGGGTGCGCCACGCGAGCGCGAGGCGTTCGGCGAAATGGGATTCGACCCAGCGTGCCATGAAGGGCGATGGCAGCACCATCTCGACGGTGCGGTCCTCGGCGCGATATTTGCCGAGCCGGATCGGCTTCAGCCAATGGTCGAAGGTCCGTGCGCCGCAATCGCGACGCAGGCCGGCGCGGACGGCAGTCCAGGCGTCAATCAGGGAATCCTGACTCGCCTCGAACACAACGCCCAGCCTTTCGGAATCGCCCATCAGATACACGCCTCACCCCTTGCCCCCACACCCCCTTCGGAGGCGCCTCTTAAAACACAACAATACGCCCCGGCCGCAACCCATTGTTCCGACACGAAAAGCTACTGGAATTTGCTGTTTCGGTAAGCGATTCGACTCACCGGGAAGCACAGTTCTACGGATGGAATCGGAGGGCGATCAAGGTCGCCCATGTCAAATTATTGAAATAAACCCGCTTGACTCAGGAATCCCGCGCCGTTCAGTCAAGGCGTTGTTTTTAATATGGTTTTTGAATCATTATCGGCGCGTTTACGTGCCCGGCAGGGCGCGAATCGTGGATCAAGCCCGGGTTGTGACACGGAACCGTAACAAAAATGAAATGCCCGCCAGACGCGGTGCGCCGGCGGGCATTGCAGACTGTTCCCGAAACGGGCCAGTTAGCCGAGAGCGGCAACCCGCTTCGTCAGGCGCGAGAACTTGCGCGACGCGGTGTTCTTGTGAAGCACGCCCTTGGCGACACCACGCGCCAGCTCGGGCTGAACACCGGCGAGAGCGGCCTTGGCCTCGTCCTTGTTACCGGCGACCAGCGCAGCCTCGACCTTCTTCACGAAGGTGCGGATGCGGCCGATACGGTTGCCGTTGATCTCGGCGCGACGGGTGTTCCGCCGGATGCGCTTCTTTGCCTGCGGCGTATTCGCCATCGTCTAAGCCTCGTTTGCGAAATTGAACAAGGCGCGGAGTCGTCCGCGCCCGGAAAGCGGCCCCAATAGCGTCGCTTCGGCTTATCGTCAACCGGTCAACGCTGGCATTTTCCGCAGTAAAAGGTCGATCGCCCGCTGTCGACGCGGCGCAGTACACGAGCGCCGCATCCCGGGCAATCCTGCCCCTCGCGGCCATAGACGCGCCATTGCTTGAAGAAATAGCCGAGTTCGCCATCGGGGCGCGCATAATCCCTGAGCGTCGATCCCCCCGCCTCGATCGCCGCGGCGAGCACCTCCTTGATCGCGATCGCCAGCGAGTCGAGCCGCTTGCGCGCGATCTGCCCCGCGGCGCGCGTCGGCGCGATTCCCCCCATGTGGAGCGCCTCGCAGACATAGATATTGCCCAGCCCCGCCACAACGCGCTGGTCGAGCAGCAGCGCCTTCACCGGCGCGCCCCGTCCCTCGAACGTGCGCGCGAGATGCACGCCGTCGAAGTCCTTGCCCAACGGCTCTGGGCCCAGCGCCGCGAACGGCGCGAAGCCCCCCAGATCGGCCGACTCGACGAGATCGAGCGAGCCGAATCGTCTTGGGTCGTTGAGCGCGATCCGCCGCCCCGCCCCCGTCTCGATCACCAGATGGTCGTGCGTCCCGATATCCTCGGGATCGACGCGCCAGCGCCCTGACATACCGAGATGGAAGATGAGCGTGTCGCCGCGATCGGTATCGATCAGCCCGTATTTGGCGCGCCGCGACAGGCCGGTCACGCGGGCGCCGGTCAGTCGCTGGCGCAGATCGACGGGGATGGCACGGCGCAGATCCGCGCGGCGCGGTTCGACCGATGCGAGCACTTCATTCTCGAGAACGGTTGCAAGGCCGCGGACAGTGGTTTCGACTTCGGGCAATTCTGGCATAACAAACAGCTAGTCAGCGTTTGCCCCCGCAACAAGCCTTGGCTACAGGGTGCGCCCATGAGCGAAACGGTTTCCTTTGGCTATGAAGACATCGATGCGAGCGAGAAGACCGGTCGCGTCCGCGGCGTCTTTTCCAATGTCGCCAAGAACTACGACCTGATGAACGATGCCATGTCGGGCGGCATGCACCGGCTGTGGAAGGATCGTTTCGTGCGCCGCGTGAAACCGCGCAAGGGCGAGGCGATCCTCGATATGGCGGGCGGCACCGGCGACATCGCCTTTCGCATGCATCCCTCGGGCGCGCAGATCACCGTGTCCGACATCAATCCCGAGATGCTTGCCGTAGGCATGGAGCGTGCGCAGAAGCGCAAGCTTGAGGGGCTGATCTGGTCCGAACAGAATGCAGAGGCGCTGAACTTCCCGGATTCGAGCTTCGATGCCTATACGATCGCCTTCGGTATCCGGAACGTCACGCATATCCAGCAGGCGCTGGACGAGGCGCACCGCGTCCTCAAGCGCGGCGGCCGCTTCTTCTGCCTCGAATTCTCGACCACGCTCTGGCCCGGCTTTTCGGACGTCTACGACGCCTATTCGCACAAGATGGTGCCCAAGCTCGGCAAGCTGCTGGCCAGGGACGAGGACAGCTATCGTTACCTGATCGAATCGATCCGCCGCTTCCCCGACATGCCGGGCTTCGAGGGCATGATCAATCAGGCGGGCTTCGTGCAGACCCGGGTCGAACCGCTGCTCGGCGGTCTCGTCGCAATTCATAGCGGCTGGAAGATTTGACCCACCCCGTCGTCCATACCTGGCGCCTGCTCAAATGGGGCCGGACGCTCGCGCGTCACGGCGCATTGCGCGGGATCGAGCGCGATCCGCTGACCCCGCCGCGCGTGCGCCGGCTGATGCGGCTCGCCCGCTTCGGCGCCCGCGTGCCGAAGCAGCCCAATTATTCCGAGGCCTTCCAGGCGATCGGCCCCGCCGCGATCAAGCTCGGCCAGTCGCTCGCGACGCGCCCCGATCTGGTCGGCGAACATGCCGCGCAGGACCTGCTGCGCCTGCAGGATGCGCTGCCCCCCGCGCCCTTCGAACTGATCCGCGCGAGCATTGAGGAATCTCTGGGCAAGCCGATCGAGGCGCTGTTCCAGAGCATCGACCCCGATCCCGTTGGTGCAGCCTCGATCGCGCAGGTGCACAAGGCGGTCACGCTCGACGGCAACACCGTCGCGATCAAGGTGCTGCGCCCCGGTATCGAGGAGGAGTTTGCGCAGGCGCTCGAAACCTATGAATGGGCGGCGGCACAGGCCGAAGCGATCGGCGGCGAGTTGGCGCGGCTGCGCCCGCGCCTCGTCATCGCGACCTTCCGGCAATGGACGCTGCGCGAGCTCGATCTGCGTCGCGAGGCCGCCTCGGCGTCCGAACTCGCCGAGGCGATGGAGGCCGAGCCCGGCTATCATGTCCCCGTCATCGACTGGCAGCGCACCGCGCGCCGCGTGATGACGCTCGAATGGCTCGATGGCATCAAGCTGTCCAAGCGCGAAGACCTGATCGCGTCGGGGCATGATCCCAAGGCGATCGCGGGCCGTCTCGTCCGCGCCTTCCTGCGCCAGGCGATCTCCGAGGGCTTCTTCCATGCCGACCTGCATCAGGGCAATCTCTTCGTGCTGCCCAATGGCGATATCGGCGCGGTCGACTTCGGCATCATGGGCCGGATCAACCGCCAGGCGCGCGTCTGGCTCGCCGAGATCCTCTACGGCCTGCTGACCGGCAATTACCGTCGCGTCGCCGAGATCCATTTCGAGGCGCAGTACGTGCCCGGGCACCATAGCGTAGAGGAATTCACCACAGCGCTGCGTGCGGTCGGCGAGCCGATCCGCGGCCTGCCCGTGAAGGACGTCTCGATCGGCCAGATGCTCGACGGCCTCTTTGCGATCACGCGCGATTTCGACATGCCCACCCAGCCCCACCTCCTCCTCCTCCAGAAGACGATGGTGATGGTCGAGGGCGTCGCGCACACGCTCGATCCCGACATCAATATGTGGGAAACCTCGGGGCCCTTCGTCCAGGAATGGATGCGCACCGAGCTCGGCCCCGAAGCCGCGGTCGCCGACCGGCTGATCATGGATTTCCGCACGCTGCGCCGATTGCCCGACCTGATCCGCCGCATCGAGGCCGAATTCCCGCCGCTCGGCGCCGCGCCGCCATCGCCGCCGCTCAAGGAGATCGAGGTCGTCCGCATCGGCGGCGGCTGGCGTTATGCGGTGGTGGCGGTTCTGGCGGGCGTGGCCGGGGCCGCGGCGGCGATGTTGACGGGCTGGACTTGATGCATGCAAGATATGCGCATATCTTACGCGCATATTTTGCGAGGAACGCATGGCCAGATCCAGCACCGCCCAAAAGCGCGCGACCAACGTCTCGCTCAGCGCGGACCTAATCGAAGAGGCGAAGCGCCTCAACGTCAACATCTCGCAGGCATGCGAGCAGGGGCTCGAGCAGCAGGTCGCCAAATCGCGGGCCGAAGCCTGGCTTGAAGCCAATCGGGAAGCGATCGAATCGTCGAACGCCTATGTCGAAAAGCATGGCCTGCCACTCGCGCGCTATCGCTTATTCTGATGGCGCGCTTCGACGTCTATGAACGCCCCGAAGGAGCGGGCTTTCTGATCGACTGTCAAGCCGATGTGCTGGGCTATCTGAACACGCGCTTCGTCGTTCCGCTGCTTCCGCCCGAAGGAGCGCCGATTCCTGCGGCCCGTCTCAACCCCTCGTTCACGATCGGGGGAGAGGCTGTCGTCATGTACACGCAGTTCGCATCGTCCATCATCATGCGTGAGCTGGGTTCTCCTGTGACATCGCTGGCCGACGAGCAACCGACAATCATGAACGCACTAGACATGCTGCAGACGGGCTACTGAGCTATGCTGGGCAAACGAATCCTCCTCATCGTCGGCGGCGGGATCGCGGCCTACAAGGCGTGCGAACTCATCCGGCTGATCCGCAAGGCGGGCATGTCGGTGCGCTGCGTGCTCACCGATGGCGGCGCGCAGTTCATCACGCCGATGACGCTCGCCGCGCTCTCCGAACAGCCCGTCCATACGAGCCTCTGGGACCTCAAGAACGAGGCCGAGATGGGGCATATCCGCCTCAGCCGTGAGGCCGATCTCGTCGTGGTCTGTCCCGCCACAGCCGACCTCATGGCGAAGATGGCCAACGGCATTTCGGACAGCCTCGCCGCGACGCTGCTGCTTGCGACCGACAAGCCCGTGATGGCCGTCCCCGCGATGAATGTCCGCATGTGGGGTCATGCCGCCACGCAGCGCAACGTCCAGCGCCTGCGCGATGATGGCGTGATCGTGCTCGATCCCGATGAGGGCCCGATGGCGTGCGGCGAATTCGGCCCCGGCCGGCTTCCGGAGCCCGAGGCGATCATGGAGGCGATCCGCGCCCATTTCGGCGGCTTCACAGCGCCGGCAAGGCAGAAGCCGCCGCTGCCGCTGGCCGGGCGTCATATCCTCGTCACCGCGGGGCCTACGCATGAGCCGATCGACCCCGTGCGCTACATCGCCAACCGTTCATCGGGCAAACAGGGCTTTGCGATCGCGGGGGCGCTGGCGATGCTTGGGGCGCGCGTGACGCTCGTTGCGGGGCCCGTCGATCTGGTAACGCCCGCGGGCGTCGATCGGATCGATGTCGAGACCGCGCGCCAGATGGCGGATGCGGCCAATGCCGCGCTGCCCGCCGACGCCGCGGTGATGGTCGCCGCGGTCGCCGACTGGCGCACCGAGTCCGCCAACGACACCAAGATCAAGAAGACGGAGGGAGGCACAGCCCCCTCGCTGATGCTCACCGAGAATCCTGACATTCTGGCCACGCTGGCGCGTTCGGACAAGCGCCCACGCCTCGTGATCGGCTTCGCCGCCGAGACCGATGACGTCCTCGCGCATGCCGAGGCCAAGCGCGCCAGAAAAGGCGCCGACTGGATCATCGCCAACGATGTCTCGGGCGACGTCATGGGCGGAGACCGCAACCGCGTGCACATCGTAACCGCGAACGGAGTCGAAAGCTGGGACGATCAGCCCAAGGACGTCGTCGCGATGAAGATCGCGGAACGCATCGCCGCCGCGCTCAGGGAGGATTAGCGCGGTCTCACTTCGTTATTGGCGTCACCATGGTCCACTGGAACCAGAGTTTTCGCGAAGGATGGCCCGCGACCCTGCTCGTCGAGCTCGGCTTGCTCTTTGCGACTCAGGGCGCGGGCCGCTATGCCCTCGATACGATTCTCGAAAGGCGAAAATGACTATCTCGATCGCGCTCAAGCGTCTGCCCCATGGCGAGGGCCTGCCCCTCCCCCACTACGCCACCGAACATGCCGCGGGCATGGACATCGTTTCCGCGGAGGACGTGACGCTCGCGCCCGGCGGCCGCCATGCGGTGGCCACGGGCTTCGCGATCGCGATCCCCGAGGGCTATGAGGTCCAGGTGCGTCCGCGCTCCGGGCTCGCGCTCAAGCACGGGATCAGCATGCCCAACACGCCCGGGACGATCGACGCCGACTATCGCGGCGAGATGAAGGTGATCATCATCAACCATGGCAGCGAGCCCTTCGAGGTCCGCCGCGGCGAGCGCATCGCGCAGCTCGTGCCCGCAAAGGTCCAGCGCGCGGTCTTTGCGGAGGTCGAGGAACTCGACGAAACCGCGCGCGGCGCGGGCGGCTTCGGCTCGACGGGCGTCCACGCGCTCCGGGCCTAGGTGGACCTCTCCGACACCCAGCTCGACCGCTATGCCCGCCATATCATCCTCAAGGAGATTGGCGGACAGGGACAGGCAAGGCTCCTCGCCGCCCATGTCGTCCTGATCGGCACGGGCGGGATCGGATCGCCCGCGATCCAGTATCTCGCGGCCGCCGGTGTGGGCCGGCTGACGCTGATCGACGACGACACGGTGTCGCTCTCCAACCTCCAGCGCCAGACGCTTTTCGCCACCGCCGATATCGGACGTCCCAAGGTCGAGGCTGCGGCCGATGCGGTGGCGCGCCTGACGCCCGATGTCGCGCTGACGCTCCGGAATGAACGTATCACCGCCGCCAATGCCGATGCGTTGCTGGGGGGCGCCGACGTCGTGCTCGACGGCTGCGACAATTTCGCGACCCGCCTCGCGGTCGCCGATGCGTGCCTCAAGCTGCACATCCCGCTCGTCTCCGCTGCGGTCGGGCAGTTCGAGGGACAACTCGCCACCTATCGCGGCTGGGAAACGGGCAAGCCCTGCTATCGCTGCTTCGTCGGCCATGATCCCGACCGCCCGGATGTGTCATGCGCCGATCAGGGCGTGCTCGGCGCGCTCACGGGCGTGATGGGCAGCCTCGCAGCATTGGAAGCGATCCGCGCGATCACCGGCTTTGGTGAGGACTGCGCGGGCCGGCTGTTGCTCGTCGACGCGCTTTCCTTCCGCTTCCGTACGCTCAATCTGCCCAAAGACCCCGGATGTCCGGCATGCGGGGGCTGACGATCATCATCACCAGCGCTGATCCGTCCCGCTTCCACGCCGCGCTCTCTATCGCCGCCGCAAGCGCCGCCACCGATGCACCGACGCGCGTCTATCTCCACGCCGATGCGGTCGCGCTCGCCGCGCCGCCACATGGCTGCCCCGACGATGCGCGCTACGCCGCCGCCGGACTGCCCACGCTCGCGCAGCTCATCGCAGAAACGCGCGCCCTGGATGTGCGCCTGATCGCGTGCCAGACGGGCCTCGCGCTCGCATCGCTCGACGCCGAGGCGCTTGGCCCGCACATCGAGGCCGGCGGGCTCGTCAGCCTGCTCGCCACGCTCGGCGACGACAGGCTGGTAACGCTGTAGCGCTCCAGCCCGCCGTCCCGGTCATTCGGCTTTTTTCTTCGCCGCCGCTTTTTTCGGTGCGGCCTTCTTCGCGGGTGCCTTCTTCGCAGGCGCCTTTTTCGCCGCGGGCTTTTTCTTGCCCTTGGCCGGCCCCTTGGCCGCGCGGTCGTCGATTAGCTGCGCGGCCTCTTCCAGCGTCAGCTGGTCGGGCGCGAGCGTCTTGGGCAAGGTCGCATTGGTCGTCCCGTCGGTGACATAGGGGCCAAACCGGCCTTCCATCAGCTTGATCTCGAGCTCGGTGCGCGGATGCGCGCCCAGCACCTTCAACGGCTCGCGCGAGCCGCGCGCCCGGCCGCCGCCGTTCGCCGCATCGGCGAGCTTGGAGACCGCCGCATTCATGCCCGTCTCGAAAACCTCGATGGTCGACTGCAGCCGCGCATATTTGCCGTCATGCGCCAGATAGGGGCCGTAGCGCCCGATTGACGCGGTGATGGGCTTGCCACTCTCGGGATGATCACCGATCGAGCGGGGCAGCGACAGGAGCTTGAGCGCCCATTCGAGCCCGAAATCCTCGCCCGGCACGTCCTTGGGGATCGACGCGCGCTTGGCGTCCTTGCCCTCGCCGAGCTGGATATAGGGCCCGAAGCGGCCTGAGCGCTGCGTCACCTTCTCGCCCGTCACCGGGTCCTCGCCCAGTTCGACGGGGCCGGCATCGCCATTCTCCGCGCCCTCGCCGCCGCCCTGCGCAAAGCGGCGCGTATATTTGCATTCGGGATAGTTGGAGCATGCCACGAACGCGCCGAAGCGCCCGCCGCGCAGCCCGAGCCGCCCCTCGCCGCAATTGGGACAGAGCCGCGGATCGCTGCCGTCGCCCTTGTCGGGGAACAGGAAGGGTTCGAGGAACTGGTCGAGCGCCGCGGTGATGTCCGACGGCTTCTGCTCCATGACCTGCGCGGTCTTGGGCTTGAAGTCCTTCCAGAAGGCCTCGAGCACCGCCTGCCACTGCGCGCGGCCGCCCGAGATCTCGTCGAGCTCTTCCTCGAGACCCGCGGTGTAGTCGTAGCTCACATAGCGTTCGAAGAAGCGCTCGAGAAATGCCGTCACCAGCCGCCCGCTCTCCTCGGCGAAGAAGCGGTTTTTCTCAATGCGGACGTAATTGCGGTCCTTCAAGGTCTGCAGCGTCGAAGCATAGGTCGAAGGCCTCCCGATCCCCAGCTCCTCCATCTTCTTGACGAGGCTCGCCTCGGAGAAGCGCGGCGGCGGCTGGGTGAAATGCTGTTCCGAATGTACCGCCTTCTTCGCGGGCGCATCGCCTTCGGCCAGGCGCGGCAGGCGGCGGCTGTCCTCGTCCTCGGCATCGTCGCGGCCTTCTTCGTAGAGCGCGAGGAAACCGGGAAAGAGCACGACCTGGCCCGTTGCGCGAAGTGCGGTCTGCCCGGTGCCATCGGTCATCTCGACCGTGGTGCGCTCGAGCCGCGCCGAGGCCATCTGGCTCGCCAGCGCGCGCTTCCAGATCAGGTCATAGAGCCGCGCATGATCGCCCGAACCCGCGCGGTCTTTCGAGAAGTCGGTCGGCCGGATCGCCTCGTGCGCTTCCTGCGCGTTCTTGGCCTTGGTCGTGTACTGGCGCGGCTTGTCGGGCACGTAGCTGCCGTCATAGCGGTCGGCGACCGCCTTGCGCGCCGCGGAGATCGCGCTGCCGTCCATCTGGACGCCGTCGGTACGCATATAGGTGATCGCGCCGTCCTCGTAGAGCCCCTGCGCGATGCGCATCGTATGGCTTGCCGAGAAGCCGAGCTTGCGTGCGGCCTCCTGCTGCAAGGTCGAGGTGGTGAAGGGCGGCGGCGGGTTGCGCGTGAGCGGCTTGGTCTCGACCGACGCGACGCTGAAGCGTCCCGCCTCGACCGCCGCCTTGGCCTTTTCGGCGTCGCCTGCGTTGCCGATCGTCAGCCGGTCGATCTTCTCGCCCTGGAAGCGCACGAGCCGCGCGATGAAGCCCGTGCCGTCATGCTCCATATCGGCGAACACCGACCAATATTCCTGGGGCTTGAACAGCTCGATCTCGCGCTCGCGGTCGACCACGAGGCGCAGCGCCACCGACTGCACGCGCCCCGCCGACTTGGCGCCGGGCAGCTTGCGCCACAGCACGGGCGAAAGCGTGAAGCCGACGAGATAGTCGAGCGCACGGCGCGCCCGGTACGCGTCGATCAGGTCCTCATCGAGCGCGCGCGGCGCCTTCATCGCGTCGGTCACCGCAGCCTTTGTGATCGCGTTGAAGGTAACGCGGTCAACCTTTTGCGGCAGCGCCTTTTTCGCGCGAAGCACTTCCTGCACATGCCAAGAAATCGCCTCGCCTTCGCGATCAGGGTCGGTCGCGAGAATGAGTCGATCGGCCTTCTTGGCCTCATCGGCGATGGCCTTGAGCTGCTTGCCCTTGTCCGCATAATTCTCCCACTGCATCGCAAACCCCTCATCGGGGTCCACCGATCCGTCCTTGGGGGGCAGGTCGCGGATATGGCCGTACGAGGCGAGCACGCGGAAATCGCCGCCCAGATATTTCTCGATGGTCTTCGCCTTGGCGGGCGATTCGACGATGACAAGCTGCATGGAAGTGGTTCTGGTCCCTGTTACGCGTATACGCGTGAGGCTGGTGAGGTAGTGGGCCGGGCGTCAATAGGCAATCAGGCGATGATGCTCACACGGCCTCCTGCGTGACGTTCGAGCCGTCCGGCCAGTTCGAGTTCCAGCAGCACCGTCTGAACGATCGCGGGTGGTAGCGCGGCCTGGCGGATCAGTTCATCGATACTGACGGGGACCGGTCCCAGCAGCCCGAGCACAAGCCGACGTTCCCCGTCGCCGGCATCGTGATCGACGGGCGGCGGCTCATAATCGCCTCCGCGCTGCGCGACGCCCCCACCGCTCAGCGGCCGGATCGCCTCGAGCACATCGGCCGCCGACTGGACCAGCGTGGCGCCCTCTCGGATCAGCGCGTTGCAGCCCTGTGCGCGCGGGTCGAGCGGAGATCCGGGCACCGCCATCACCTCGCGCCCCGCCTCGTTGGCCAGCCGCGCGGTGATGAGCGAACCCGAACGTGGCGCGGCTTCGACAACCACCGTTCCGAGCGCCATTCCCGCGATGATCCGGTTGCGCGACGGAAAATGCCGCGCGAGCGGCTCGCGGCCCGGCGGCTGCTCGGCGATCAGCAGCCCCTGTTGCGCGACCTGTTCCTGAAGCTCCGCATTCTCGGGCGGAAAGGCGATGTCGATCCCGCTCGCGATCACACCCACGGTCCCAGTGGCGAGCGATCCCACATGCGCCGCGGTATCGATCCCGCGCGCAAGACCCGAGACGACCAGCACGCCTTCAGAGCCCAGCTCCTGTGCAAGCTGGCGCGCGAAGCGGCACGCCGCCGCCGAGGCGTTGCGCGCGCCGACGATCGCGATCGCGGGACGCTCGAGCAGTTGCAGGTTGCCGCGCACGATCAGCGCGGGCGGCGCATCCTCGAGTTCGCCCAGCAACCGCGGATACAGCCCCTGCCCGCGAAACAGGTAGCGTGCGCCCAGCCGTTCGACCCTGCGAATCTCCTCGGCGACGCTCGCGGCGTCGGCGATCCGCGGGGCGCGCCCGCCGCCGCGCGCCGCAAGCCGGGGTATCGCGTCGAGCGCGGCCTCGGGCGTGCCGAAGCGCGCGATCAGCTGCGCATAGGTGACGGGGCCGATCTGGGCCGAACGAATCAGGCGGAGGCGCGCGAGCCGGTCCTCGTCCGCCCGCATGGCCCCGGCCCGATCAGTCACCCGCGCCCGCGTCCTTGCCCGCACCGATCCGCGGTTCGGTGCCCGCCAGCAGCCGCTCGATATTCTCGCGGTGCTTCCACAACACCATCAGCGTAAGCGGCGTAAAAATGAGGAACGATTCCCAGGCGCCGATCGCGGCCGCAGCCACCGGCAGCACGATTGCCGCGCTCATGCCGCCAAGCGAGGAAGTCCGGGTGATCGCCAGTGCCCCTATCCAGACCACGGCGAACAACACGCCGCATATCCAGTTTGCGGCGAGCGCGATGCCGAACAAGGTTGCGACGCCCTTGCCGCCGCGGAATTTGAGCCACACCGGATACAAATGACCAAAAAACACGCCGACGGCGCCCAGCGCGCCACCACCGGTCACCAGCGCCGCTCCAAACAGGACAGCAACCGCGCCCTTGGCCGCGTCGAGCAGCAGCGTCGCCGCTGCCAGCCCCTTGCGCCCCGTGCGCAGCACATTGGTCGCGCCGATATTGCCCGAGCCCATTTTGCGCAGGTCGCCCGCGCCCGTCATCCGCGTGAGGATCAGCCCGAACGGGATCGACCCCAGCAAATAACCCATGATGAGTGCCGTCGCCGGCGCGATCCAGGGTGCCCCAGTCACAGTCGCTTCACCGCCCTTCGTTGATCGAGCGGACCATAATCGATTATCGCGCCCCCGCAACAATCCGCGTCAATATCCTGCAATTCGTTTCAGCATCCTGCCGCAGATTGCGCGGACGTGCGACGCTGCTAAGGGAATCGCGATGACCGACACCCGCCCGATCCTGTTCTTCGATTCCGGCGTGGGCGGGCTTTCGGTACTCGCCCCGACGCGGGCGCTGCTGCCACGCGCGCCTTTCGTCTATGTCGCGGACAATGCGGGCTTTCCCTATGGCACCAGGAGCGAAGCCGAGATCGCCGCGCGCGTCCCCGCGCTGCTCGGGCGCCTCGCCGAGCGCTATCACCCGCGCATCATCGTCATTGCATGCAATACCGCCTCGACCATTGCATTGACGCATGTCCGCTCGGCGCTCGAATTGCCGATCGTCGGCACCGTGCCCGCGATCAAGCCCGCCGCGCTGACCTCGAAAACGCGCGTGATCGGCGTGCTCGGCACCGAGGCGACGGTCCGCCAGCCCTATGTCGACAACCTCGCCGCCGAGTTCGCCGCCGATTGCCACGTGCTGCGCCACGGCTCGGCCGAGCTCGTTCAGGCGGCCGAGGCGAAGCTGCGCGGCGAGACCCCCGATCCCGCGATCTTCGCTCGTGCCATGGCGGGCATGATCGGGCAGCCCGATGGCGAACGGCTCGACACCATCGTGCTTGCTTGCACGCACTTCCCGCTGGTCGAGGCCGAACTGGCGGCCGCAGCGCCGCACCCCGTCACCTTCGTCCACGGCGCCGAGGGGATCGCGCGCCGGATCGCCTTCCTGACTGAAGGCCAGCAATGGCCCGACACGCCCGGCCCCGGCATCGCGGTCTTCACCGCGCCCAATGCCGATCTGGAAGCGATGCGCCCCGCGCTCGGCCGCTACGGGCTGACACACGCGGAAACCCTGTAAGGGCTCGTCGCCTGAGTCGGTTCGCAAACGGCGAATGAGCGCAAAGCCGTGGTGAGCTGCCCTTCACCCCTCCCTTCCAAGGGAGGGGACGGGGTGGGTAGCGAGCGCAGCGAGCCCTTCAATGTCGG
>NZ_JBYSXE010000069.1:0-16747 GCF_058781925.1 Sphingobium sp. FW306-1B-F04DB
TGCCAACGATCGTGGCGGCGCTGCTCTAGCCCTATGCCTCGACGCGCTTGACCGACGACATGCGATTAGACAACCGGACGTTGGTTTGCGAGCTGAACTTGCTCCGCCGCTCAGTCCGCAGCGCTCAGTTTCATCAGCACGAGCCCTGACACGATCATCACCGCAGCACCGATGCGCAGCGGAGTTGCCTGTTCGCCGAGCGCCACGACGCCGAGCGCGAAGGCGCCGACCGCGCCGATGCCGGTCCAGATCGTATAGGCGGTGCCGAGTGGCAGCGAACGCATCGACATGGACAGCAGCGCGAAGCTCGCGATCATTGCGACGATTGTGACGATGCTGGCGTTGAGGCGGGTGAAGCCTTCCGATTGCTTCATCGCGAAAGCCCAGACGATTTCGAGAATGCCCGCGGCGACGAGATAGATCCAGGCCATGTTGTGGCTCCTTTTCAGAAGCCGGGCCGTCCCGACGGTTCTTCCCGAAATGGGGGAGGTCGTCCTCGCGCCATCAGACATGGCAACCCCGCAAGGGCAACGCAAGGGATTGTAATAAAATTACCGAAATTGGCCGGTTGACGAATGTCTCGCTGCAGTGCAGCAGTCACCGCCTATGGCAACCATACCCCCCATCACCCAGAACCCCGATATCCGCTATCTCGGCAAGCTGCTTGGCGACGTCATCCGCGCCTATGGCGGCGAGACACTGTTCCGGCGCACCGAATATATCCGTTCGACCTCGGTCGACCGGCACCGCGGTGTGGCTGGGGCAGACGCGATCGACACGGGGCTCGGCGCACTCAGCCTCGACGAGACGCTGCAGTTCGTGCGCGGGTTCATGCTCTTTTCCATGCTCGCCAATCTGGCCGAGGACCGCCAGGGGATCGCAGCGGAGCCCAGCGCCGAAGTCACCCATGCGCTCGAGCGCTTGAAGGGCAAGGGGATTGATAGCCAGAAAGTGCTCGACCTGCTTGAGCATGCGCTGGTCGCGCCCGTGCTGACCGCGCACCCCACCGAGGTGCGGCGCAAGTCGATGATCGATCACCGCAACCGCATTGCCGACCTGATGCGGCTGCGCGATGCGGGCATCGTAGAAACGCCCGAGGGTGATCTGGTCGATGAGGCGATCCATCGGCAGATCGCGCTGCTCTGGCAGACGCGGACGTTGCGGCGCGAGCGACTCTATGTCGCCGACGAGGTCGAGACAGCGCTGGCCTATCTGCGCGACACCTTCCTCCCCGTGCTGCCCGCGCTCTATGCGCGCTGGGAGCGCGCGCTCGGGCATCGACCGAGGAGCTTTCTGCGTCCGGGGAGCTGGATCGGCGGCGATCGCGACGGCAATCCCTTCGTCACAGCGGACTCGCTTCGGCTCGCGGTGACGCGTTCGTCGGAGACGGTGATCGGCTGGTATCTCGACGCCGTCCACCAGCTTGGCGCCGAGCTTTCGATCTCGACGGAGCTTGCGGATGCCACGCCCGATGTGACAGCGCTGGCAGAGGCGAGCGGCGACACCGCGCCAAGCCGCCAGGACGAACCCTATCGTCGCGCGATCACGGGTATCTATGCGCGGCTTTCGGCGACGCATCTGGCGCTGACGGGCAAGCAGCCGCCGCGACCAGCCGCCATCCCGGCCGAGCCCTATGGCGACCCCGACGCGTTCTGCACGGATCTCAAGGCACTCGCGCATGGCCTTGCGGCCGGACATGGCGTGCTGTCGTCGGGTGGAACGCTGGGGCGGTTGATCCGTGCGGTCGCCACCTTCGGCTTCCACCTCGCGACGCTCGACATGCGCCAGAACAGCGCGGTGCATGAGCGCGTCATCGGCGAACTGCTGCGTGTCGCGGGCGTGGAGGCGGACTATGGCGCCCTCGACGAGGAGGCGCGCGTGGCGCTGCTGCGGCGCGAGCTCGCGACCCCGCGGCCGCTGTCCAGCCCGCATCTGACCTATTCGGAGGAGACCGCGGGCGAACTCGCGATCGTCCGCGCAGCAGCCGGCGCGCATCGCCGCTTCGGGAGCGCGTGCATCCAGAACTACATCGTCTCGATGACCCAGGACGTGTCCGACCTTCTCGAAGTGCATATCCTGCTCAAGGAGGCGGGGCTCTACCGGCCCGGCGAGACGCCGCAAGCCGACATCATGGCGGTGCCGCTGTTCGAGACGATCGGCGACCTCGAGAACGCGCCGGGCGTCATGGCGCGGTGGTTCGCCGACCCCGCGGTCGCCGCAATCGTGCGCGATCGCGGTCATCAGGAAGTGATGATCGGCTATTCGGACTCGAACAAGGACGGCGGCTATCTGACCTCGACATGGAGCCTCGACCGCGCCAGCCGCGCGCTCGCGCCCGTCTTTGCCGAGGCAGGGGTCGCGATGCAGCTGTTTCACGGCCGCGGCGGTGCAGTCGGCCGCGGCGGCGGATCATCCTTCGCCGCGATCCTCGCGCAACCGCGCGGCACGGTGCAGGGGCGCATCCGCATCACCGAACAGGGCGAGGTGATCGCCGCCAAATATGGCACGCGCGAAAGTGCCGCGACCAATCTGGAGGCGATGGCCTCGGCGACGCTGCTTGCCTCGCTCGAGCCCGATCCCATCCCAGCGAAGGACCGCGAGCGTTTTGGCGCGGCGATGGATGCGCTCTCCGCAGACGCGTTCCGTGCCTATCGCGGGCTGGTTTACGAGACCGATGGGTTCCGCACGTTTTTCCGCGAGATGACTCCGATCGCGGAGATCGCGACATTGAAGATCGGTTCACGCCCATCGAGCCGCAAGAAGACCGATGCGATCGAGGATCTGCGCGCGATCCCCTGGGTCTTCTCATGGGCGCAGGCGCGCGTGATGCTGCCCGGCTGGTACGGCGTCGGACAGGCGCTCACGGGCTTCCACGATCAGGGCTTGCTCCGCGAAATGGCCCAGAGCTGGCCTTTCCTGCAGGCGACACTCGCCAATATGGAGATGGTGCTCGCCAAATCCGACATGGGCATCGCCGCGCAATATGCGGGGCTCGTCGATGATCGCGATGCCGCCAAGGCGATCTTCGCGCGAATCCGCGAGGGCTGGACGCTCGCGCATGACGGCCTGCTCGCCGTGACGGGGCAGGAGCGGCTGCTCGAGGACAACCCCGCGCTCGACCAGTCGATCCGGCTGCGGCTTCCCTATATCGAGCCGCTCAACCTGCTCCAGATCGAACTGCTCAAGCGCCACCGCGCGGGCGAGGACGATCCGCGCATCGCCGAGGGCATCCAGCTCTCGATCAACGCGATCGCCACCGCGCTTCGTAACAGCGGCTAGCGAAATCCGCAGGCCGCGCGCGCACTTGCCCCAAACGGCTTGATTTGTGCGTTTCGCTCGGGGATAGGGCGCGCATCAATATGGGAGACGGGTTGATGCCGAAGCTGGTGGTGGTGACGCGCGACGGGACCGAGCATGTGGTCGAGGGTGAAGCGGGCCTTGCGGTCATGGAGGTCATCCGCGACGCCGGTTTCGACGAGCTTCTCGCGCTGTGCGGCGGTTGCTGCTCGTGCGCGACCTGCCATGTCCATATCGACGAGGATTTCGTGGGCAAGGTGCCGCCGATGAGCGAGGACGAGAACGACCTGCTCGACAGTTCGGACCACCGCAACGAATTTTCGCGCCTGTCGTGCCAAATTCCGTTCGACGAAAGCCTCGATGGCCTGAAGGTCCGGATCGCGCAGGAAGATTGAGCGTCTTCTACCTGTCGCCGGCCTGCGCGGAGATGACGGGGAGCTCCGGGCCCAGGGCAGGACGCTTTAAAACTGATCCATATCTGTGCCCCGGGCTTGACCCGGAGCCCATGTTGGAAGCGATGGATCGCCCGGACAGATGGGCTCCTGCTTTCGCAGGAGCACTGCATCGGATTTAGCGCGCCAGCTTGAGTACCGCGGTCGGCGCGGCCTTGCTGAGCGGGTTCGCCTTCCAGGTGATCGTCTTGCGACCGTTGACGGTCTGGACGCCGTCCTCGTTGTTCTGGCTGACGATCTCGGCATCGGTATCGAGCGTGAAGGTGCCGTCGAGCAGCTTCGCGGCCTCGCTGCGTCCGGGCGTCTGGTCCCCCGACGATTCGTTGCCGAAGGCGGGGGCCTTCAGCCGCACCGTGCCGTTCTTGCGCAGCTCGATCGCGATGAAGGGAAACACCACTTCGGCGTCGATATTGTAGGGATAGATGAAATTGTGGGTGAGCGTGCCGCTGACCTGATAGTCGATCAGATACTTGCCCTCGCCCAGATACTGGACCGAGCGATAGCCCGCCTCCTTCGAGAGCGCCTCTGCAACCGCGCGGCGCTTGCGCTCCTTGTCCGCGTCGGTCTCGGCGCTGTCCTTGCCATCGTCCTGCAATGCGGTCGGCGTGAACAGGGTGTCGTCCTCGCTGGCGGGGGCGTCGCTCTCGTCCTCGCCATCCTTGGCCCCGTCCTTGAGCGCCTTGCCCATCTCGTCGCTCGGATCGAAGGCGATCACCTCGCCCTTGTAGGCGAAGGTGAAGCTCCGATCGGCATTGATGCTGAGGTTCGACGTGAACTTGCCCGGCGTGAGCAGGCAGCCCGTCAGCAGCAGGGGCACAAGCATGGCCAGCGCCAGCCGTCCGACACGGTGATACATGAACTCAGCCCCCCACTGGCTGCCGGGTGGTCGCTGCGTACAATGCGATCGCCGCGGCATTGGATACGTTCAGGCTCTCCACCTTAGGACTGATCGGCAGCTTGGCAAGCTCGTCGCAATGCGCCGCGCTGTTGTGCCGCAGCCCTTCGCCCTCGGCGCCCAGCACGAGCGCGACCTTGGCGGTCCCCATCGCTTCGCCCAGCGTGCGCGTCGCCGCACCCGTGAGGCCGATGCGCCAGAAGCCGGCTTCCGCGATCTCGTCGAGCGCGCGCGCGAGGTTGACGACGCGTACCCAGGGCACGAGCTCGAGCGCACCCGAGGCTGCCCGCGCGACGGTGCCCGATTCGGGCGGCGCATGCCGGTCCTGCGTGACGATGCCGAGCGCGTCGAACGCCGCTGCCGAACGCAGGATCGCGCCGACATTGTGCGGATCGGTCACCTGGTCGAGCACGATGAGCGGGCGATGTTCCTCGGCGCCGCGTTCGAGCAGCTCGCCCAGCCAGACCTCCTCGAGCGGATCGACTTCCGCCACCAGCCCCTGATGCGGCGCATCAGCGGGCACCAGCCGGCCGAGATCGGCGGCATCGCAATAGGTGACGGGGAGCACCGGGGGCAGGTCGAGCCTTGTCAAAGCCTCCCGCGTTCCCCAGATTTTACGGACGGTGCGTTCGGGATTGGCGAGCGCGGCGAGCACGGCGTGGCGGCCCCAGAAACGGGGTTTGCCGTGCGCCTGTTGCGATGGTCGATGGCCTCTTTTCATAATCTGCGCGCTTTTGCGCGTCGAGGCGTTGACAGGCAAGCGCCCATTCGCCATTGGAGCCGCCTTCCTGATGACAGGCACCCTGGACAGGTGGCCGAGTGGTTAAAGGCAGCAGACTGTAAATCTGCCCGCGTGAGCGTACGCTGGTTCGAATCCAGCCCTGTCCACCAACAGCTTTCAAGCTGTTCTCATGACAATCTCACCGTTGCGTTGGGGCATGGCGATGCGCCCGCGGTGCGTGCAATTCTTCGCCAGGCGCGAGGCACGATGCGCCGCGTCGCACTTGAATCCCGGGCTTTTGGGGACTCGCCACAGGTCGACCGCCGCCATCTGCAGCAACGCGGGCGCCGGCAGGAGTTCGCTTCTCTAGATCAGCGGCCCGTGGTTCATCCGGGGCAGCACGTGGCGCGCGAAGAGATCGGCCTCGGCGGCATGGGGGTAGCCCGACAGGATGAACGCCTCGATGCCCATCGCCTGATAGGCCTTGAGCTTGGCGAGTACCTGATCGGGGTCGCCGACGATCGCGGCACCACAGCCCGAGCGCGCGCGGCCGATACCGGTCCAGAGATGCGGCTCGGCATAGCCGTCGTCAGCTGCGCCCTCGCGCAATGCGGCCTGCGCCGCGACGCCCGCCGACTTCGAATCGAGCGACTGCGCGCGGATGGCGGCGCCCGTCGCCGCGTCCAGCTTCGAAAGCAGGCGGTCGGTCGCAATGCGTGCCTCGGCCTCGGTCTCGCGCACGACGACATGGGCGCGGTAGCCGAAACGCAATGTGCGGCCGTGCTTTGCAGCGCGTGCGCGCATGTCGGCGATGATCGCCTTCACGGCCTCTTCCTTGTCGGGCCACATCAGATAGACGTCGCACCCCTTGGCCGCGGCCTCGCGCGCGTCTTCGGAGAGCCCGCCGAAATAGAGCAGGGGCGCCTTGCCCGAGACCGTCCGGATGCGCGGCGGATCGAGCTTGAGCTTCCAGAATTCGCCGTCGTGATCGAGCGCCTCACCGTTGAGCAGCGTCTTGAGGATGTGCATCGCCTCGACGGTGCGGGCGTAGCGCGGTCCCGAGGCGAGCGTTTCACCCGGCAGGTCCGAGGATATGATGTTGACCGTCAACCGCCCTCCAAGCATCTGGTCGATCGTTGCGATCTGGCGCGCAAGCTGCGGTGGCCAGGATTCGCCGATCCGCACCGCCATCAGCAGCCGCATCCGCCTGAGCATGGGCGCGATGCCCGCAGCAAAAGCGGTGGTGTCGACGCCCAGCGCATAGCCCGAGGGGAGCAGGATGTTGTCGAAGCCGCCGCTTTCCGCGGACATCACGATGTCGCGACAATGCTCCCAGCTCGAGCGGAGCAACGGGTCGGGCACGCCGAGGAATTCATAATCGTCGTCGCACAGCGCCGAAAACCAGCTGACTTCGCATGAGCCCGTCATGGCAGTCTCTCCCCCATCGATGCCTGCAGCACCGCATACCATTCGGCGCGGGTCCACCGCGGCGCGAGCGCGCCCGCGGCTTCGCGGATGCGTTCGGGTTGCTGGGATCCGACGATCGGGATTGGCCGGGTGGGATGCGCCATGATCCAGCTATAGGCGGCCGCCGTGCGCGAAACCCCGTGCTCATGCGCCTTGGCGTCGAGCAGCGCCACGACGGCGTGCTCTGCCTGCGTCACCGGGCTGGCGATGCGGCCGCCGCCGAGCGGCGACCAGGCGAGCACCGCCATGTCTTTGACGATCGCCTGGTCCATCAGGCCATTGGTGAGCGGCGCCAGCATCAACGGCGAAAATTCGGGCTGGTGGCTGACGATCGGCTGATCGCAGAAATGCTGGAGCATTGTGGCCTGGCTGGGCGTGAAATTGGAGACACCGAAGGCGCGGACCTTGCCACTGGCGTGCGCAGCGTCGAACGCGCGCGCAATTTCCTGAGGATGCGTCAGGATGTCGGGCCGGTGGATTTGCCACAGGTCGATCTGTTCGACGCCCAGTCGCTTCAGCGATGCGTCGATCGCCGATTCGAGATAAGCCGCGCTCGAATCATAGGGGGTGCCGAGCACGATGCCGCCCTTGGTCGCGAGCACCATGCGGTCACGCAGCCCCGATGCCTCAGCGAAGACGCGCCCGAGCAATGCCTCCGCCGAACCGAAGGGCTCGCCATTGTCGGGCCCGTAGATGTCGGCGGTGTCGAACAGGGTTATTCCCGCCTCGAACGCGGCTTCCACGCGCGTTCGCGCAGCAGCGACATCGTCGCCTCGGAAGCGCCACATGCCCCATGCGAGCGGGCTGATGGTCAATCCGCTCTTGCCGAGCGGTCTTGAATCGGGTGAGAAAGCAAGCTCAGACATCGATATCATACTAAGCAAGGAAATCGCCGATGGGAAACCCCGTTCGTTACGGTCTGGTCGGAAGCGGGATGATGGGCGTCGAGCACATCAACAATCTTGCGATCACACCGGGCGCGGAGGTTGTCGCGCTGGCGGATCCCGTCGACAGCTCGCTGGGCTGGGCGAAGTCGGCGCTGGGCGACCGCGCTGAAGGTGTGAAGGCCTATCGGACCAGCGCCGAGCTAGCGGCCGCGGGCGACATCGATGCGGTGATCGTCGCGAGCCCCAATTACACGCACCGCGATGTGCTTGAACCGCTGTTCGACGCGGGATTGCACATATTGTGCGAGAAGCCGCTCGCGACGACGATCGACGATGCGCGCTGGATCGTCGATCGCGCGGCGACAAGTGACAGGGTATTCTGGACCGCGATGGAATATCGCTACATGCCGCCGGCGGCGGCGTTCATCGAACAGGTGCACGCCGGGCGTACGGGCACGCTGCGCATGCTCTCGATCCGCGAGCATCGTTTCCCCTTCCTCGAAAAGGTGGGCGACTGGAATCGGTTCAGCCGCAATACCGGCGGCACGATGGTCGAGAAATGCTGTCACTTCTTCGATCTGATGCGGCTGATCGTCCGATCCGAGCCGGTGCGCGTCTATTGCTCGGGCGCGATGGACGTGAACCATCTGGACGAGCTCTATGACGGCGAGCAGCCCGATATCATCGACAACAGCTACACCACCGTCGATTTCGCCAATGGCGTGCGCGCGATGCTCGATCTCTCGATGTTCGCCGATGGCGCGGAGAATCAGGAGGAAATCGCGGCGGTGGGCGATGAGGCGCGGCTCGAGGTGTTCATTCCGGAGGGCACGATCGTCCATTCGCCGCGCACCGGGTTCGGCAATCCCAAGCGGCCCGAGCGTACGCATGTCGCGGTCGACGCGGTGGCGCTTGCGGCCGGAAGTCACCATGGCTCGACCTACTACGAGCATCAGCGCTTCATCGCGGCGGTGCGCGGCGAGGGACGGGTGGAGGTGACCGCCGAGGACGGGCTGCGCGCTGTCGCGATCGGCGCGGCGGCTGAACTGAGCGCGCGCGAGAAACGTGTGGTGGAAATGGCCGAGTTCGGATTCTGAGCGCCGACAGGCGCTGCTTTGCGGGGTAATGCGGATAGGATATCGATATCTCATGATGCGCGGGGTAAAGTTTTTCTGAACTTGGCAAGCTGATAAATAACTCTATTAAAAAAGTAGAGATTTCATGGGGAGGCTTGGATGAGACGATTTCTGACAGGTGCAAGCGCTGGAACGCTGCTGCTCGCGATGGCGCAGACCGCGCATGCGCAGGATGCCGGGCCCGCGACGACCACGGCTGATTCGGGCGATATCGTTGTCACCGCGCAGAAGCGCGAGGAGAACCTCCAGAACGTGCCCGCCGCGATTAGCGTGGTCAGCGCCGAGCAGCTCGAGCAGCGCGGCATCATCAACATCCAGTCGCTCCAGCAACTCGTCCCCAGCCTCAACTTCAAGGACAGCGCCACCACGCTCGATTCCTCGGTGTTCCTCCGCGGCGTCGGCACGATCAACTTCTCGATCGCGGCCGAACCCAGCGTCGGCTTCGTGGTCGATGGCGTCACGTATGCGCGTTCGGGCGAGGCGTTCGGCGATCTGTACGACATCGAACGCGTCGAGGTGCTGCGCGGGCCGCAGGGCACGCTGTTCGGCAAGAACGCGTCGGCGGGCGTCATCAGCGTCGTCACCCGCCGCCCCGGCGACGAGTTCGGCGGCTTTGTCGAGGCGCAGGCGACCACGGACGAGGAATACAAGCTGCGTGCTGCGATCGATATTCCGATCGGCGAAGGCATCACCAGCCGCTTCACCGGCAATTATGGCTGGTTTGACGGAACCGTCCGCAACATCACGCTCGACCGCACCGTCAACGGCTATGAACGCTGGGGCGTGCGCGGGATGATCGTCGCGGAGGCGACGCCGGGCCTGACCTTCACGCTGATCGGCGACTATCGCAAGCAGAACAGCGACTGCTGCGCCGAGGTGATCGGCACCGCGCCCGCGGGCGCGCTCGCGGGATCGCTGATCGGTGTCGATCTGAAGGGCGACGGGACGCGCGAGATCCGTCAGAACACGCTGACCCGCACCAAGGAGAAGAGCTGGGGCGTGTCGCTTCAGGCCGACCTCGATGTCGGCGCCGCGGGCACGATCACCTCGATCACCGCCTATCGCAAGTATCGTAACTTCGGCATCCGCGACGGCGACTTCATCGACACAGTGTACGCCATCGCGGGCGGGCACCAGCTCGACGATTTCGGCCCGCAACCCTCCAAGACCTTCACGCAGGAAATCCGGCTGGCATCGCCCGGCAACCAGACGCTCGAATATGTCGTGGGGGCCTTCTACTATAATGCCAAGCAGCAGCGCACCTTCCAGCGCGACGACATCGTCTGCTCGGCGACGACGCTGCCCCCGGTCTCGCCCGGACTCGCCCCCTGCGCGCCCGGCTCGTCGACGCTGCGCTTCCCGAGCGCGGTGGGCACCTTCGGCTCGACGATCGAGAACTTCGCGATCTTCGGCAACCTGACCGTCAATGTGAACGACTGGCTGCGGCTGATCGCGGGCGGGCGCTACACGCATGACAATGTCGATGCGTTCAACCAGCGCATCCCCGCCACCAATGGCGGCGGCCCCGGCCTGCTCAATGTCGGCGCGAACTATGATCTGTCGACCAGCAATGACGATTTCTCGGGTCGTGTCGGTGTGCAGGCCGACGTCACCGACGGGCTGATGGCCTATGCTACCTACAGCCAAGGATACAAAGGGCCGGCCTTCAACGTGTTCTTCAACCAGAATGACGGCCAGCTCGACCCGATCGCGGCGGAGACCGCCGACGCCTATGAAATCGGCACCAAGTTCAAGACCGACGATGGCAGCCTGACGCTCAACACGGCGTTGTTCTATGCCAAGTACGACAATTTCCAGGCCAACAGCTTCGTCAATCTGGCGGGATCGGTGATCACGCAGCTCACCAATGCGGGCTCGGTCTCGACCAAGGGGGTCGAGCTCGAAGCCCTTGTCCGTCCGGCGCGCAACTTCACCTTCAATGCGGGCCTGTCCTACACCGACGCGCAGATCGACAGGTTCAACCTGCCCCCCAATGCGCCGCCGGGCAGCAGCACGCGGCGTGGCGAGCAGCTGCCACTGGCTCCGAGTTGGAAGGGCAATGTCGGCGCGCTGTGGAAGATCGAGACCGGCGGTTTCGCCAATGTCGAGGTCGGCGGGCAGGTGGCGCTGACCAGCGATCAGGTCTCCTCGCTCGAGGCCAATCCGGTCACGCGGCGCGGGATCACGATCGATGGCTATGTCGTCGTCGATGCCAATATCGCGCTGGTCGATCCCGACGGCGTGTGGCGCGTGAATTTCATCGGGCGTAACCTGACCGACCAGAGCTATGCCACGCTCATCACCCCGGGCGGCCCGGGCGGCAGCTTCCGCTATCTGCTGCCAAGGGACGTGGATCGCTATTTCGGCGTGAATGTGCGCTTCAACTACTGAGCGAAAGAGGAACACCGCATATGCCGTTCGAGGATCAGGCCCGGCAGTTCGCCGAGCAGGGCTATGCGGTGTTCCCCGGCGCGCTTGCGGGCGCGGCACTCGAGTTGCTCCGCGAGGAATGCGATGCATTTGTCGCACGGGAGGACGCGCGGATGGATGCGCTGGGCGTCGACACGCTCGGCATCAGCCATCGCGGCAAGCGCTATTTCGCCAATGAGTGCCAGCGCGTCGCGCCGCAGCTCCGCAGCGTCCTCTTCAGCCCGGTGATGGCGAACATCTGCCGTGCAACGCTGGGCGAGGATGCCTATTTCTTCTTCGATCAATATGTCGTGAAGGGGCCCGAGGGCGGCTTGCCCTTCTCGTGGCATCAGGACTCGGGCTATGTCATCGGCAATGGGGGTCCTGCCGATCATGCGCCCTATCTCACCTGCTGGTGTCCGCTCGACGATGCGACCGAGCAGAACGGCACCGTGCGCCTGATCCCCGGCAGCCATCGGAACGGTATCCTGCCGCACGATCGCCAGCCGGGTACCAACGACCTGGTGGGTGCGCCTGCCGAAACCGAGGGCCGTATCGTCGAGGCGAAAGCAGGCGACGTCGTCGCCTTTTCGAGCCTGACGCTGCACGCGACCGGCGCGAACAGATCGGACCGGCCGCGCCGCGTCTATCTCGCGCAATATACGCCCGAGGCGATGCTCGATCCCGGCACCCGTCATCTGCGTCGCAACGCGATCCCGATCGTCCGGCGCGGCGAACAGGTTACGACGGGCTGATCGCCGGGTGATCCTGTCTGCCCGCCGCCGCAATATCCTGTTCGCGCTCGCACTGACCGCGACGATCCTCAACCTCGTCGACCGCCAGATCATCTCGGTGCTCAAGCCTACGATCGCGGCCGATCTGGGCTGGAGCGACGACGATTATGGATCGCTCGCGGCGTGGTTTCAGGGTTCGGCCGCGGTCGCCTTCCTCTTCACCGGCTGGTTCGTCGACCGGCTCGGCGTCAAATGGGCAAACCCCGTCGGCGTGGCGCTGTGGAGCCTCGCGGCGATGGCCCACGCGGTGGCGCGCGGCTTCGGCCAGTTCGTCTTCTGTCGCGTCGCGCTCGGCGCCACCGAGGCAATGGGTACGCCCGCCGCGATCAAGACCATCGCCGCGATCTTCCCGCCCGAAAAACGCGCCTCGGGCTACGGTCTGCTCAATGCTATCGGCAGCGTTGGCGCGATCGTAACGCCGCTGCTGATCCCGCTTGTCGCGGCGCTATGGGGGTGGCGTGCGGCCTTTGTGGTGGGCGGTGCGCTCGGGCTCGTCTGGGCGGCGCTGTGGCTGCTCGCGACGCGCGGGATCCATTTTGGCGGCGACCATGATGCGCCCGGCGACAAACCCGCGACCCGCGTGGGCGACAGCATTCTCGTCGAACGCCGGAGCTGGGCGATTGCGGCAGCCAAGTTCCTGTCGGATGCGACCTGGTGGCTCATGCTGTTCTGGATGCCCGACTTCTTCCACCGGAGTTTCGGGCTCGAAGGCGTGGCGCTCGGCCCGCCGCTTGCGATCGCTTACACCTGCGCCGCGTTGGGCGCACTGCTGGCGGGCACGATCACCACGCGCCTGATCGCGCGCGGCGCTGACCTCGCCCGGGTACGCAAGGGCGCACTGCTCGTTGCGGCGCTCTTCGCGACGCCGCTGCCCTTCGCCGATCTCGCGCATGACTACTGGCTGGCGGTCGCGCTGCTCGGGCTCGTGATGGCGGCGCATCAGGCCTTTTCGTCGAGCCTGTTCACGCTGATCGCCGACGTATCGCCGCCCGAGAAGGTCGGGCGCGTCACCGCCTTCGGCGCGTTCGCGGGCAATATCGGCGGGATGGTGATCGCGAAGGTTGCCGGGCTCGTTCTGGCGGCGGGGCTGGGCTATCTGCCGCTCTTTCTCTTTGCGGGCTTCTCGTACCTGATGGCCGTTGGAGCCATCCAGCTTCTGCTGCCGCATCTGCCGCTGGAGGGCATTGGCCGGGCATCCTCGCCGGTGGCCGCGCACTAATTCCTGTGGTCGCCCGGCGGCGCGGTCGATTGCCGGATGACGAGCTCGTGCTCGATCCGCCGGCGTTCGGGGCCGTCCTCGGGGTCCTCCGAAAGCAGCACGTCGGCCGCCGCATAGCCGATGTCGCGAAAGGGCTGGTGGATCGTGGTCAGCGGCGGCCACACGCTGCGCGCGAGCTCGGTATCGTCAAAGCCCGCGATCGAGATGTCCTCGGGCACGCGCATGCCGCGGCGAAGCACGGTGGCCAGCACGCCGGCCGCCATGTCATCGCTGCTCGCGAAGATCGCGCTGGGCGGGTTCCCGAGCGCGAACAGCGCTTCGGCGGCGTCGATGCCCGACTGCACGCTGAACTGGCCCTGGCGGACAAGGCCGGGATCGAAAGCGATGCCCGCACGGCGCAGCGCCTCGCGATAGCCTCTGAGCCGCTGGCTGCTGGTGATGTAGCCGGGGTGACCGACAACGAACCCGATGCGGCGGTGACCGAGGTCCAGCAGATGGCTCGTCATCTCGTCGGCGGCCGCGACATTGTCGATATGGACCGACGGCGTCGCCATCACGTCGGTGCCCGGCGCGATGCGGACATGCCGGATGCCGCGGCGAGCCAGCTCCTCGAGCACGGGCAGGGCGTCGGTCACCGGCGGCGTCAGGATCAGGCCATCGAGATGCGTCTGATCGATCAGGCTGCCGAGATCGTCGACAAGACCCGGCGAGAGCACGCTGCACGGCTGGACGAGCATCCGGTAGCCGCGCTCGGCACAGCAGGCACGCACGCCCTCCTGCACATTATAGACGAAATAGGGATTGGGATTGTCGTAGATCAGCGCGATCTGGAACGAGCGTTGCTGGCGCAACGTCCGGGCAACGAGGCTGGGACGGTAGTTGAGCCGCGCGATTGCGCCCTCGACGCGCCCGCGCAGATCCGCGCTGACGTATTTTTCGTCGTTGAGGACGCGGGAAACCGTCTTGACCGAAACCCCCGCCGCTTCAGCCACATCCTTGATCGTGTTCTTCATTTCGTCGATCTATGCCGCCTTCCTGCGCACTCGTAAGCGATGGGCGCCACGATGCCAATCACTGCTTGCCGGCGAAAATGAGCGGCCGCGTGCCGGGGGGCAGCGCGCGCGTTTCTATAATGACTGTGCCGTCCATCAGTCAGCACAGGATTTTCATGCGCAATCACTTTTTCACAGGGCTCGCCGCCTTGGCCACTCTCATATTGCCCACGTCGCCGGTGCTCGCCGAGGAGACGCCACCGGCCTTCACCGTGTCGGGCGCAGCAACGCTGATCAGCGACTATCGTTTTCGCGGCGTCTCGCTGACCGAGAACGATCCTGCGGTGCAGGCGACGATCAACGTCGCGCACGAGAGCGGAATCTATGTCGGAACCTGGGCATCGTCGCTCGACATGGGTGATCTCTACGGCCCTACCGAGGTGGACTTCTATGCGGGTTGGGCGGGCGATATCGCTGCCGGAACGGGGCTCGATGTCTCGCTGGCCTACTACACCTATCCCGGCGGCGACGGCCGGCTCGGCGATGCCGAGTATTTCGAAACGATCGGCAAGCTCAACCACCAGATCGGCCCGGTCAAGACGACGCTGGGTGCGGGTTACAGCTGGGACCAGGCTTCGCTCGGCGGCGACCATTTCTATCTGTTCAGCGATGCTGCGCTGCCCGTCACGGGCACACCGCTCACGCTCAAGGGGCATTTCGGGCGCAGCAAGGGCGCGATGGCGCCAGGGGAGGGAGATTATCTCGACTGGTCGGTCGGCGCTGATGCCACGTTTGGCGCGGTGACGCTGGGCCTTGCCTATGTCGACACCGACCTTGGCAGCGCGAAGGCGGTCGATGCGGCGGCGTTGTTCTCGGTCAGCGCAGCGTTCTGAATCCGGGGGGAGAAAACATGGTGCATAATATTCTCAGCCGCATGAACATTGCGGGGAAACTCATGACCGTGGCCGGGGTCGCGATCGGCCTGCTGCTGTTCGTCGGCTTTTCGGTGGTCGTGTTGCAGACCGGCTCGGTGGTCGGCGCACTGTCCGATGACTCGGCGATCGCGCAGGCCGATGCGCAGGGCAATCAGGTAAAGGCCGATATCGCGACCTTCGAGGGCACCGCGCGCGACCTCGCCTCGACGCTTGGCAAGATGCATGCGGTGGGCGTGCGCGATCGCGGGGTCGCGCTTGCGGTGCTCAAGACCGATCTTCTCGAAACGAAGATGGCGCTCGGCGCCTGGATAATGATCGAGCCCGATCAGTGGGATGGCCCTGATGTCGACAAGATCGGCGCCCCCGGCAGTACCCGCGAGGGCAAGTTCACACCTTATTGGGTGAAGAGCAACGGCAAGCTGACCCAGGCGCCCAACGATGCGGACGACGCCTATCAACAGGGCTATTACCGCCGCGCGTTCGACAGCGGCAAGGGCGCGATCATCGACCCCTATAGCTATGAACTTGACGGCAAGGCGCTGCTGATGACCTCGCTGACGCATCCGGTCCGCACGGGCGGCCGCGTGATTGGCGTCGCGGGCGTCGATATGGAGCTGAGCGGCATTTCGGAGCGGCTCAACAAGCTGCGCCCCTTTGGCGACGGCCGCGTCATGCTGCTGTCTTCGGCTGCGACCTGGGTATCGCATTCGAATCCCGAACTGCTGACCAAATCCTATGCGGATGGCGGCCTCGACTTGGTGAAGGCGGCGCTCGCGAGCGGCGAAACGCGCGTTATTCCCGACCTCGAGATCGATGGCGTCACAACGCGCCGCATCATCCGGCCGATCGTGCTTCCAGAGCTCAACGCGACCTGGGCGCTCGTGCTCGACGTGCCCGAAGCCACGATGTCGGCGCCCGCGCGCTCGATGGGCTGGCAGCTCGTGCTCGGCGGCCTGCTGATCGTCGGTGCGGTGCTGGCGGCGTTGTTCCATGCGGCGCGCGCGATCATCGGCACGCCGATGACGAGGCTGAGCAGCAGCGTCGACCGGCTCGCGCGTGGCGAGGACGTGGCGATCCCCGAACTCGACCGCGAGGACGAGATCGGCACGCTGGCGCGCGCGGCGGAGGTGTTCCGGCAGGCCGCGGAAGATCGCGCCGAGGCGGACAAGCGCTCGGCCGAGGAGCAGCGGATTGTGACGAGCGCGGTCGGGTCGGGGCTTCACGCGCTGACCAATGGCGACCTGACGGCGGAGATCGACGTCGAATTCCCCTCGGGCTACGCCTCGCTCAAGACCAACTTCAACGAGGCGATCGAGGGGCTCCGCCAGATGATCTCGAGCGTGACCGAAAGCGCGCGTGGCATCCGCACGGGCTCGCAGGAGATCGCGCAGGCCTCGGAGGATCTCGCGCGCCGCACCGAGGGCAATGCCGCAAGCCTCGAGGAGACCTCGGCGGCGCTCGTCCAAATCGACGAGCGGCTCAAGGCTTCGGCAAGTGCGGCGACGACGACCGTCGAACGCGCCGACGGGGCGCTGGCGACCGT
>NZ_JBYSXE010000006.1:0-113512 GCF_058781925.1 Sphingobium sp. FW306-1B-F04DB
CAAGCGACGCCCATCCCGCTCAGGCCGGACCGGCCAACCAGCAAACCCGCGCGGGAGCGCGGATGGCGCGAGCCATGGGAGCGGTATTGTCAAACCGAAGGTTCGAACAACGCGATGCGCCGACTGGTGTCGGGGGCGGATGCAGGACGATGCCCGACCAGCTCGGCGCCGGAACAGATGCGATCCAGATCGACTTCCCACAGCATCAGTGCCTCACGCTTTTCATTCAGGTAGCTGTGGCGCTGGTAAATGCCGACTATCCCGCCGCGAGATCCGGCGACGTGATTGAGGATCGCTTCGACGACCTCGAGCCGAACGCCAAGGCGCTGCATACCTGTGGCGACGGTTCGCCTCAGATCGTGCAGCGACCAGTGTGGCACCGCGCACCCCATCTCGACCTCAAGCTCGGCCCTGATGCGGGTGACCGCCTTGGAGAGGCCACCCGGCCCATTTCTGACATTTCCCCTGGCCGGAAAGAGTTTGATCTCATCATGTCTCGTGGTCAGCGAGCGTAACAAATTCGTGGCCGCAGGGGCCAAAGGCACCAGATGCTCGACATTGTTCTTCGCCCGCGCGCGCGGAATCGTCCACATCGCCCTTTCCAGATCGAACTCGTGCCTGTCTGCGTCAAAGACCTCGCTGCGTCGCTGCGCGGTCAGAAGCAGGAGCCGCAGTCCTTCCCCCCAGGGATATGGCTGCCTCGAGGCCACGCGCCACAAGGCGCAGATTTCGCGTTCGCTTAACACCCGGTCCCGCGGCGGCGGCTTTCTGGGTCTGCCGGCGTCGCGACAGGGGTTGGATGGCAACCTGTCCAGCCGCGGCATCGCCCAGCTGTAGAAGCTGCTCAGTTGCGCGTGCACCAGCCGCGCCATAACGGGCGACGTCACGGCAATCTCATCGATGACGCGCGTGATTTCGCTACGCGTGACAGCGTCCGCCATGCGCGCGCCAAGGCGCGGCAGAATGTACTTTTGGAAGATCCGCTCCACTTCGCGGATGGATCGCAGGTGCTGCTTGGCGCCACGATAATGGGGCCAAAGGCCTTCAATCGTGACCAGCGATGAACCCGCACTACGGACGGGGAGGATAGCGACTGCGGGGTCCACACCAGCTTCAATGTCCGACAGAAACTGGCGCGCCTTCTTGCGGGCATCCGCCAGGCCAAAGCGTGGCCCGTATCGCCCAAGTGACACGTTACGTAATTTGCCGGCAATCCGCTTGCGGAGGATGAACGTCTTGGCGCCCGTCTTGCCCACGCGGATTCGCAATCCCGGCACCTTGGAATCGCTGAACTCGATCTGACCCGACGTTGGCGGCCTAAGACCAGCGAGCTTGGCATCCGTGAACAGTACCGCCTTGGCCATGATGCCACACTCCACCTGCGACATCATTTTACCTTAGGTAAAAGTCATATCAAGACATCACTAATGCCAAACTGACATGATCTAGGAAATTTACACAACTACGGACAAATTCATACAGTCATGGACGCAAATTTTTCTCAATTTGACTTCTTTTAATCAGTGGGTCTCTGAGTTATAATCCGGAAGTCTCGCGAAAAAAACGACAACTTAGTGACAAATCACCTTCCGGTTGACCGCGAAAGCCGGTTGGAGGCGCAGTCGCACACCCCCTGCCCCGAGCGATATTTTCACATCGAAGCGCCGCCAGCCCCTACATCCTGATAAAGCCGCCTGAAGCGCTCAGCAGTGAAATCAGCGTCGTAGCGTTGCGCACGCTCCTGCGCCTTGGTCGCAAGACGAAGTCGTTCATCTTCGTTGAGAGCGATGTAAAGAATCGCGTTCGCCAGACTCACGCTATCTCCGACTGGCACGGCGAGTGCCGCATGCGGTGAAAAATCGGCAACATGCCCCACCGATGTGCCGACAGTCGGTACACCTGCAACGGCTGCCTCAAGCATAACCAGAGGACCAGCTTCATGGATGGAACTGACCACCAGCAGATCTGCCCATTCAAACCATGCGCGCAGCTCGGCATGTGGCAAAAAACCCCGGAAGCAGACGCGGTCTGCAAGGCCGAGCTCGATCGCGCGCTGCTGGATCGCGCCGCCGAGTGTGTCCCAGCCAATCACTTGCAGCTCAAAGGAAATCCCTTGATCCTTGAGGATGGCTGCGGCTTGCAGCAGCGTATCCTGATCCTTTACGGGATTCAGACTGCCGACGTGTAGCAGTCGTATCGGTCTGGATCCATTGCGAGCCCGGGGCGGACGCAGCGGCCATCGATCCAGGGCCACGCCAAGCGGCACCGTTACGGCGGCGATCCCCACCCGTTTGGCCTGCTCGCGCATCACGTCGCTCGGCACCGTGATCATGTCGGCCCCCGCTGTTGCGAGGCGGAGCGCCAAGCGGCCGCGAAAGTTCCGTACGCCGCCATAATTTATGGACGGGTGGCTCGCCACGTCGCCGCCCGGGAGCGTTAGCAGAAGGGGCACTCCGAGCAGGCGCGCGGCCGCAGCCCCGACCAATCCCAGAGGCACCGCCCAGAAAGCATGGACTATATCGAACGGACAACGGCGGTGCTCAGTGAGCAGCATCGACAGGAGCGTGAGTGTCTGTGGTCTTCGCCCCGCATTGTGAACTTGCGCGCCAAGCAGTGACCACCGCCCCGGCGAGGGCTCTTGATTCAGCGCGAAGACATGGACTTCGTCACCGGCCCGCACGAGCCGCTCGATGAGCCACAAGAAACAGGGAATGACCCGTTCCGTCCCGCTGCGGTCGACGCCGCCGGGGGTGAGGATTGCGACCTTCACAACCGTCTCGAATTTGCGGCGATCTTCTCATAGGCGGCCATGAGGCGCGCGCCGACGATATCGAAAGACAGGTGCCGCGCGAAATGGTTCGCGACATTGAGCCGCAACGCCTCACGTGGCCTTGCCGCGAGCGCTACTATTGCTTTGGCGAATGCATCGGAATCGCCGACCGGCGCCAAAGCGCCTACATCTCCCCCTCCGGTCAAGGCATTGAAGGAGGGTATGTCGCTGACGATCGGCGGCAGACCGCAGGCGAGCGCCTCGATCAACGCATAGCCCGTGCTTTCCCGGTGACTGCCGAGCAGGAAGAAGTCGCTGGCGCGACAAAGCGTTTCGATCCGCTCATGCGCAACTCGGCCAATCAGATGGACATGCGCGGCGAGAGTCCGATCCCTCCGGAGCAGCTCTTTCACCTCGGGCAGCAGCTCCGCGCCCATAAAGACGCACCAGAGTTGAGGGTCGGGAAGCTGCGACAGCGTTTTTCGCACTGCGTGAAAAATGGTCAGAGGGTCCTTGTTCCGGTTGAGATGTCCTACCCAGAGTAAGGCGGGATCGCCGAACACACCCGTCTCGCGACGCGCCGCTTCGCTGTCCCCGGGCGTGAAGCCGCTTGTGCATTCGGGAATCGCGACGACAGGAATTCCCACGGGCAATTGCCTCCTCCCCAGAAAGGGCTCGGCTTGGGTGCGCGATGTGAACGCGGCTGCTGCAGCCTGCTCATATCCCCAGCGACGAAGCGGACTGAGCCGGCTATCAGGCCTGCTCCCATGATCTTGCACCAGCATCGGGATGCCAAGGCTGCTGGCGGCGTGGGCATGAAACGGGAAGTCGAGACCATTGAAATGCACGATGTCGGGTGCTTCCCGCTTGATTGCTGCCGCAAGTCGCCAGGGCAGAATTCCGGGACCCGATCCTTTGCGGAACCTTGGTTCGGGCACGAAGCGATAGACCACGCCGTCGCGCCGGTACTCCGCCATCAACTTGCTCGCCTGCAGAACTGTCACGTCCGCGCCGGCTCGCGCGGTCGCGGTCGCAACCGCCGGCAGCGTCGGCCACGCCTCAAGCAATGCTTCCGGATCCCGGCTTCGATGGTCGATGACGCAGCTCACCTGCACCACGCGCAACGTCATGGCGCGGCAATCGAGCCCAGGAGGGCCAGGTTCCGGTGCAAGAGATCTATGGCTTCGGCCGGGTCGGCCGAAAGCGTCAGTCGCCAGGCACCGTGCCGCGCAAGAGTTTCAAGCGCGACCTCTATGTCGCCGCGCAAGAGATCGAAACCGGGATCCAACTCGCCCAGGGCACGCATGGCTTCTTCGTTGCCGATGCGCTGTAGCGAGGCCTTGGTTCCTGGATTCAGGACGCACAGCACTGCCCTGCGGGTGAAAATGGCATGGTAGTTCGAGTCCAGTCGCACAGAATGCTTGAGCTTGCCGCTGCGGATACGAGTCGCGTTCCCGCTGCCGGTCGGAGCGTCTTCGGGAAATAGGTGAATGGGGCGTGGCACGCCCCAAATGCACAATTCCGGCTCCAACTGGATATAAACCGCGTCGTCGGACAACACCCTGAAACCGGCCTCGTAGGCTGCAAGCGCCAGGCAACTCTTGCCCGTACCGCTGGGGCCGGCAAGAAGCACCGCAAGCTCTCTCGCCACGAAAGCTGAAGCATGAAGCGGAGTGCGACCCCTGCGCGTGACGAGAAAGAGTATCAGGGGATCGAGGACCTCCTGACGTAGCCTCTCCGCATCGCGAAGAAGCTCCTCGTCTATCAGACATTCGGCGCAACCGCTGTCGGCATCGGCCCAAGCTTCCACTCCCCCGCCCCGGATCCAGAGGCGCTGCCCCTCCACCTCGATCTCGGGATCGTCGGCGCGGTGCAGATCGCGACTAAGCGCAAGATTGAGGCGTATGGGTTTTGCGGTGCCGTCGGCATCGGCTTCCCAGCCACGACAGGCCTCGGCCACGGCCGCGAGCAATTCTGGTCGGGTCCCTTCCACTGCAAGCGGGATTCCGAGCGGCAAAAACGCGCCAGTGACGCAATCGTCGGCCGACGCTTCTCCGCTATATCGAATTAATTTTGAACCTCCCGGCGGCGGCGGGGAACCTACAGAAGTTGGTCGGGGCCGCGTCGTGATTCTCATCGCTCACTCGTTCTTCCTTCAGCGAGACCCTAAGCAGTTGGAGCGGCTTAGACCGTACCCGCCGCTGGCAACACTTATCGCAGCCGCTGTCCTGCGCGATCGTGGCCATCGCGTGGCGCTGTTCGATGGCACATTCGAGCCATCCGCGAAGGCATTCGAGGTCGCGCTTGATCGAATGGAGCCATCGATCGTCCTGCTTGTCGAGGACAATTTCAACTTCATCACCAAGATGTGCACGGAAAACCGGCGACGGGATGCATTGGACATGATCCGCGCGGCACACTTGCGTGGATGCAAGGTGGCAGTGAACGGTCCAGACGCTTCCGATCAGGCAGGTCGGTATCTCGAAGCCGGGGCTGATGCTGTGCTCGTCGGAGAGGGGGAGTTTGGCGTTGTGGATCTCGCCGAAGCGTTTGACAGCGCCGATGGTGGGCTTGAGCGTATCAGCGGGCTGATCCTTCGCGGCGTAGCTGGTGAAATCCGCCACACAAAGCCGCGTGGACGGGAGCAGGATCCGGATATCCTGCCTTTGCCGGCCTGGGATCTGGTGAACGCCGACGCTTACCGTCAGGTCTGGACGAGCGCGCATGGCTATTTGTCATGGAACATGGCAGCCTCGCGCGGCTGCCCTTACAGCTGCAACTGGTGCGCCAAGCCGACGTTCGGGCGCCGCTACACGCAGCGCTCGGCCGCATCAGTCGCCGAAGAGATGCGGCGCCTCAAGGTAGACGTCGCACCCCACCATATTTGGTTCTCTGACGATATTTTCGGGATGACCGAAAAATGGATTTTCGACTTCGCGCGCGAGGTAACGGCGCGCGACGCGCTTATTCCGTTCATGATGCAGTCGCGAGCCAATCTCATCAATTTTCGCGTTGCCCAAGCGCTGCTGGCCGCGGGCGCGGAGGAGGTGTGGCTGGGGGTTGAGTCAGGGTCGCAGAAGATACTTGATGCAATGGACAAGGGCACCAGCGTCGAAGACGCACGCCTCGCAACCAGGGCGCTCAAGGCGCACGGTATCCGTGTCGGGTGGTTTCTGCAGCTCGGCTACCTCTCGGAAGAATGGGAGGATATTCTGATGACGCGGGACCTTGTTCGCGAAGAGGCGCCCGACGAAGTCGGAGTTTCGGTCTCCTATCCGCTGCCCGGCACCGTCTTTTACGAACGCGTTTCCGCGCAGCTTGGCGCGCGACGCAACTGGAGCGACACCGGCGATCTCGCGATGCTCTTTCAGGGGACGTATGATTCGGCCTTCTACCGCATGGTCCGCGACGCGCTGCACGCAGCCGTTACGTCCCGGGCAGTCGACGAAGATCTGTGGGACGATCTGGCGAGGCAGGCGGCGGCACACCGTACGCCGGCGCCGCTGCGTGCCGGATTCCCGGCGTGATGGTGTCGAACGCCGAGCTTCTTCCGTCCGGCCAGGCATTCGACGCCATTGCCGACAGCTTCGACACACGCTTCGAGCCTTGGCTGAGCGTGGCGGCGCAACGGCGGGCTGTGCGTCGGGAACTTGTTGCCGCGTTTCCGGAAGGGGCACGGCTGCTCGAAATAGGCGGTGGCACCGGCATTGACGCAGCGTGGATGGTGGCCCGGAATCGCTCCGTTTTGCTAACCGATGCGTCGCCGGCAATGGTCAGGGCTGCCACACGGAAGCTGGGCGACGGAGCCGCCGAAGTGGTGGCCGCAGAGCATCTCGACCGCCTGGTTACGCGCGGCGAACGGTTTGACGGTGCCTTCTCCAATTTCGCAGCGCTGAACTGCGTCGCCGATCTTGCGCCAGTAGGGGAGAGCCTGGCCCATATGATCCGGCCCCGCGGCCGTGTCCTGTTGGTCGTTTTCGGCTGCTGCTCGCCAGGCGAGATGATCACCGAAGCTGCCCGCGGCCGCTTCCGCAACATGTTTCGTCGTTTCGCGCGAGACGACGTGCCGGCGTCACTTGGCGGCCGGCACTTCACCGTGCGTTATCATCGGCGACGCGATGTGCGGGCCGCACTGGCACCCTGGTTCCGTCCCCTGGGCGCCAGGGCAATCGGCCTCTTGGTGCCGCCAAGTGCGGCGGAACCGTGGATTTCGCGCCATCCGCACCTGCTTGGGGCGCTGGAGGCGATTGACCGGCTGGCCGCACGACCGCTCGCCTTCTTGGGAGATCATGTCCTCTACGCCTTCGAGCGTGTTGGCGACGCGGTGGCCCCGCAATGACGCCGACCTTTCCTCAGGCGGTTGAACGCTTCCGCCGCGAATACGGCGCCCATCGCGCCGCCGAGGGGCGGGACTATTGGGGCGACGAGCTGTTGAGCCTGCCTTATCTAAAAACCGGCCCACTGGCGCGGCAATGGGCCGTACGTGCCCGAACCTTCGATGCCTTCCTGGAGCATGTAGTCCGGCCGATGGGCCGCGCCGCGGGACGGCCGCTCCAGATACTCGATCTGGGTGCTGGCAACGGATGGCTGAGCTATCGCCTGTCGACCGAGGGGCATGGCTGCACGGCGGTCGATATCCGGGACGATTCGGTCGACGGGCTGGGTGCGGCGGCGCGTTTCATTGATCGGGCCAGTTTCGAATGCCTGGTAGCATCCTTCGAAGACTTGCCGCTTAGCGCGGATTTCGCTGATCTCGCGGTGTTCAACGCATCGCTCCATTATTCCACCGGCCTCGAAGCGACGATCGCTGAAGCCGTGCGTGTCGTTCGCCCGGGCGGGCGGATTGTGATCCTCGACTCCCCGTTCTACGCCAGGACCGAGGATGGCGATGCCATGGTCGCCGAGAAACACGCTTCGGCGCACGTCCAGTTCGGCGCTCGGGCGGAAGACCTGCTCGCCTTGCCTTTTATCGAGTTCCTGACCCCGGAACGGCTCGAACAGGCTTCGGTCGCGCACGGCCTCATCTGGCATCACCGGCGCGTATCCTATCCCCTTTGGTACGAGCTGCGGCCGGCAGTCGCTTTCCTCCGTCGCAAAAGAGCGCCGTCCAGGTTCGATCTCTGGATCGCGACACTGCCATGATCCTGTTCGTCAACCCTCGCGCCACTCGGCCAAAGAACCGTCGCTTCCCGCTGAGCGTGATGGCTATCGGGGCCGCGCTTCCGCAGTCGATCGGCTGGGAGATCGTGGACGGAAACCTGCCTGACATCGACGTCCTCGCCACTATCGCCGATCTTGTGGATGCCCACGCCGCAGTTCCTGATCCGGTCCGCCTTATCGCGGTGACCGTCATGCCCGGGCCGCAGCTCGTCAACGCGGTGCCGCTGTCCAGGGGGCTCAAGCAGCGTCATCCGGACATCCCGATCGTCTGGGGAGGCAATTTCGGCAGCCTCTATCCGGCGCCGGTCCTCGATGCGCCCTATGTCGACTGGCTGATCCGCGGACAGGGGGAACAGACGTTCCTCGATCTGCTCAAGGTTCTCGATGGCTCGCTCGACCCCAGGACAGTCCCCGGGCTCGCCTTTCGCGAGGCCGACGGATCGCACTGGATCGGATCGGAGCGCATATGGGTCGGGCCCGCTGAACTGCCGGATCCTCCCTATCACAAGATCGATGTGGGCGAATATCTCCACCCCACCTTTCTCGGCCGCCGATCCGGCGTGTATCAGGCCTCGATCGGCTGCCCATACGCCTGCAGCTTTTGCGGCGTGATTTCGGTCTTCGGCCGGCGCGAGAAAATCCAGCCGCCCGAGCGGACGGCTGCGCATCTTCAATTTCTTGCGCGCAACCACGGAATGGACTCAGTCCACTTCTACGACAACAATTTCTTCCTGAACGAAGCCCATGCGCGGGAGATCGCGAGGGCGTTGATGCCGCTTGGTCTCAACTGGTGGTGCGAGGCGCGCGTCGATGCCCTGACACGTTTCTCAGACAGCACCTGGCGCCTTCTGAAGTATGCTGGCCTGAAGATGGTCTTTTGCGGCGCGGAATCCGGTTCAGACGCCGTGCTTGCGAAGATGAGCAAGGGAATCACGACCGATCAGGTTGTCGAGGTTGCCGCAAAAACCCGCGAACATGGCATCATTCCGGAGTTCTCTTTCGTTTTCGGCGATCCCGACGAGCCCGAACGCGAGATCGAGAACACGCTGCGTTTCATCCGCCGCTTGAAGGGCATCAACCCGCGGATGGAGCTGATCAGCTATTTCTACACCCCGACGCCGCAGCGGGATGCGACCTATGGCAATGTCGACCCGCTGACCGGAACGCCCGATGATCTGGAGGTGTGGAGCGAGCCCGAATGGGTCAACTGGATGACCCATGAAGACCCGATCGTGCCGTGGATGAACCGGCGACTCAAAGCACAGGTCGAGGATTTCGAGACCGTGCTCAGGAGCCGCTTTCCCTCGGTGCACGATTACAAGACGCGACCTTGGGGCAAGGCTCTCGGGCAGGTTCTGGCGAGGCGGCGCTGGGATCGAGCCGATTATGCGAACCCGCAGCTGCTTCGGAACGTTCGGCAGCTGGCGCAAAGAGCGCCCGAAGACCGGCAGGCCTATGGCCACCTCCGTCCTGCAGGCGCGCATATGGAGTTCGGGGCATGAGCGTCCTGAGTGCACGCGATGGCTATCGGCTCTGGGCGCCAACCTATGCCGGCGAAACGGCAATCTCGCATCTCGAGGAGAACCTCGTCGCCGACATGACGCCGCCGCTTGCCGGCCAACGTCTGCTCGACGCGGGATGTGGCACGGGGCGCCGCCTCCGCGACGCCGATGCCGCGTCGGCGGTCGGCGTGGACCTTAGTCCGGAGATGCTGAATGCAGGCTTGGGCAGCGAGCGCCATGAGGCGACCGTCCAGACGATGATCGGTGATGTGCGCGCGCTCCCGCTGCCCGATCGTGCCTTCGATGTGATCTGGTGCCGGCTCGTGATCGGCCATCTGCCCGAGTGTCGCCGCGCCTATGCCGAACTCGCACGCGTCGCCGACGCCGGGGCGCACGTGATCGTCACCGATTTTCATCCATCGGCTTACGCCGCCGGCCATCGGCGAACCTTCCGACATCAGCAAAGCGTGCACGAAGTGGAGCATCACGTTCACGAGGTTGGTGACCATCTGGCGGCCGCGCGTGGCGTGGGCCTAGAGTTGGCTGAAATCCGCGAAGCGAAGATCGGCCCGGACGTTCGCCCCTTCTACGACGACGCCGGCCGCCCTGGCCTTTACGAGGAGCATCTGGGCCTTCCGGTCGTCCTCGCCCTAGCCTTTCGGTGCGGGGGCTGAGATGCGGCTCCTCATCGCTGCCCGCAATCGCGCCGTCGCGGTGGAAGACGGATATATCGTCGAGCCCGAAGGACCCTTCGACATTGTGCTGGAGTTCCCCGACGCGGATGTCCGGCCGGGGCTGATCAATGCCCATGATCATCTTCACCGGAACCATTATGGTCGCCTGGGCAAGCCGCGCTACCGCAACGCCTATCACTGGGCACAGGACATCCAGCTTCGCTACGCCGACCATATCGCGCGGCAGCGGCGGATCGCGCGGCGCGAAGCGCTGCTCCACGGCGCCTGGAAGAATCTCTTCGCCGGCGTCACCACGGTGGTCCATCACGACCCGTGGGAACAAGATTTCGAGCAGGACTTTCCGCTGCGCGTGCCGCACGTCCGCAATGCCGACTCGCTCGGCATGACCCCATGGCTAGACTCAATTGAGGGGAGCGGCCCCTTCTGCCTCCACCTTGCCGAAGGAATTGATTCCGAAGCGGCCAAGGAGGTCCGCACACTCGATGCGAAGGGTCTGCTGACGGCCGAGCTGATGGCCGTCCACGGCGTTGGCATTGATGAGGATGGCATCGCGCGCTTCCGCGCCGCCGGCGCTGCCCTGATTTGGTGCCCGACCTCCAATCTCTTCCTCTTCGGCCGGACGGCGCCCGACTCGCTTCTGCGCAGAGGAACGGACGTGCTTCTCGGAAGCGATTCGCTCCTTACTGGAGCAGGCGACCTGCTCGACGAACTCAGACACGCGCGCGCGCTCGGTGTCCTCAGCGATGATCGTCTGGAGGACGCAGTCGGTCGCATCGCCGCTCGCCGGCTGGGGATTGCCCAGCCAACGCTCGACGCAGGCGCGGCCGCCGACCTCTTTCTCCTGTCAAAGCCGCTCCTTGAGGCCACGGCCAAAGACGTCGTCCTCGTCATGATCGGGGGCTCCCCGCGCGTCGCGAAACCGGAGCTTGTGCCGCGGCTGAAAGGTCTCGCTGACGATGGCAAGGAAATGAAAGCCGGATCGGTGGTCCGCTGGACCAGTACAGGCGCTTCCAAAGCGTATGACGGGAGGTTGTTATGATGGCGTCACGAATGGAAAAACGTCGCCCCCGGGGGATCATTCTTTCCGCCAGCGGAGCCGGAAGCAGCATCCCGGTGGCCCTGGCGCTCGGCTGGCTTGCGAGCGCGGTGCCCGCCGCGGCGCAAACCGCCCCCCCTTCAGCGCAGAATGTACCGGGTGAAACCGAAGACACGCCGGCCGCGGATCAGCAGGATCCAGCCGCAGCGCCAGAGGAAGAGGCGCAAGCCGAGGGTGCGGGTGATACCGGTTCCGAGACCGACATCCTGTCCAGGAACAGCCTCTATCTGTTGCTGGACGGACGCTATGTCATGGCCGAGGGCAATAGGTCCTGGGTGAATGGCGGGCTGGGCAAGACGCGGTTCCAGGGCAGCTCGGACGGGGATGCCAAGCTTCGCATCGTGCCCGTCGAGGCTGCGCTGATATGGACGCCGCGCTTCACCGGCTCATTGAGCGCAAATGTTTCCGCGGGCTGGCAGCGGGACCAGGAGAACGACTTCGATCTGATCGAGGCGTTCGTCTCCTTTCTCCCCGAACAGACGGGAAACGTGAACTTCTCCGCGCGCGCCGGGCTTATGTGGCCGGAAATTTCGCTCGAGCATTCCACTGGCGGCGCGTGGAGCGTCGTCAACACGATCACGCCATCGGCCATCAACAGCTGGGTTGGCGAAGAGGTGAAACTCATTGGCGTCGAAGCGACACTCAGTGCGAATCTCGGAGAACATCGGTTGTCGGCAACGGGGGGCGTATTTGGGTTCGATGACACCTCGGGCACGCTGCTTTCGTTCCGCGGATGGGCGCTCCATGACGAGAAGGCGACGGCATTCGGCCATTTTCCGCTTCCACCGCTCAACGACTTCATCGTCCATCTCCAGGAAGACCGGACACGGTCGCTCATCGAAATCGACGATCGCCCGGGCTTCTACGGCAGGCTCGACTGGCGTCCGCCATGGCCATTCGGCCTGTCGGTCTTCTACTATGACAACCGCGGCGACCCCGAGGCCTTCACGATGGTCGGCCAATGGGGCTGGCGCACCCGCTTCCTGAACGTCGGTCTCGATGCCGATCTCGCCCCCGGCACCAGGCTGGTCGCACAGGGCATGACCGGCTCGACGATCATGGGATTCGAGGAGGAGGGTGTTCGGTGGGTCCACACGCACTTCAGATCCGCCTTCATGCTGTTGACGCATGAGATCGGCAAGGGCGCCGTTACCGGCCGCGCAGAGATATTCGAAACCGATGAACGAGGCAGCGAAATGTCGCGCGACGAGAGCGAAGACGGCTGGGCACTTACCGCCGCCGGACGCTGGGCAATCACCGATAATCTGACGGCGTTCGTGGAGGCGCTGCACGTCTGGAGCGAGCGCGGCGTTCGGCGCAATCTCGGATTGCCGGCGGAGGAGTCGCAAACCGTCTTTCAGGCCTCGCTTCGCCTGAGGTTGTAATGGGTCGGATCCCCCATATGGCGTCGGGACCGCCAGGACTACGCCCCCGGATCACCGCGGGGTCGCTGCTGCGCACGCTTCTCGCGCGCCGCGGTTCGATCCTCTCGAACCTGGGCCCCGAATGGCAGGCCAATCTTGGGATCGTACGCGATACCCGAAGGCGGGTGCCATTGCTCTTGAGCGATGCTGCGGCGTTGCATATCCAGGCCTGCGTGCGTGCGGCCAGGCGGCTCGACGGTGCCATGGCCGAGGCAGGCGTGCTGATGGGCGGCAGCGCCCGCCTGATCTGCGAAGCAAAAGGCGACGCCAGCCTGCATCTGTTTGACGTGTTCGAGACACTCCAGGCACCCGATCAGCCGCAAACGCCTGCAGAAGCCCGGATTCGCGCGCATTTTGGAGAAGTTCACGGATGTCGGGATCAGGTGGAGCGACTGCTGGTGCCTTACGGGGGCGTTCATCTGCACCCGGGCATCTTTCCTCAATCCACCACGGGTCTGGAAAACACGCGGTTTTCCTTCGTCCACATCGACATGGACCTGCCTACGAGCACTCGCGACGCACTCGCCTTCTTCCAGCCTCGGATGCTTGCAGGCGGCATCATCATCGGCGACGACTACAACGATCCCGGCGTTCGAAGTGTCTTTGCCGATTACTTCGACGGCCTTGATGACACCGTCATCGGCCTGCCGTGGCGCCAGGTCATGGTGGTCAGACAGGGGGCCGGACCGGGCCTGTCATCCTCATGGGCTGCGCCCCGCAATTAACCGGTCACTGCGCTGCAACCTTGAGCGTTCCGCGCATCGAAGGGTGGACGACGCAATAGAGCTGGTACGTTCCCGCCTTTTTTGCGGTCATGCGCCCACTCTTGCGTGGCGATATTCGCAGGTCGAAGCTCCTGTCCCGCGCAGTTACCGAGTGCAGGACGGTGTCGTTGTTGGACCAGACGATCGTGTCGCCAACCTTGACGTCCGAGGGTATCTTGCCGAAGCTCATCCCCCTCATCGTAACAACATGCTCGCGCGACGCGGCCTGAAGCGCTGCGGTACCCGCGACTGCGGTAACCCCCAGTGCAACCGCACCAATCATCAATGCGCGCCGCTTCCTCTGCGCCGGGATCAGCTTCCTCACGATCGGATCCTTTCCAAGGGCCCCCTGCTGCACTGTTGGTGCCTTCAGAATCGGCAAAGGTTCAATGTCGGATGCACAAGACCCGAGAAATCTGCCCGCCGCCGTCCGCGCGCGACCGTCCGCTATTCGACCGTAATGAGCGCCATCGGCTATTGATTGGCTTGTGGAAAGCGCGCACCATGGTTGGCGCGAGGTATGGCCGCCAGAGGGACCCAACTTGCACCAGCTTCGAGGAAGAACCCGCGAAGACGCAAGGGCCTTCGTTCAGGCATTCCTCCGCTTCGCCCGCTGGCGCGCGGCACATGCAGCATGTCTAGTTGGCCTGGGTGCCGTGTTTGATGGCATCAGCCTGTTGCTGCTGATTCCGTTGCTGGGCGTCGCACTGGAACACCGCAATGGGGTGGATGGAGGGGATAGTCTTGCAGCGCCCGTGTTTAGCCTCCTGCAAGGCTATGACCAGACCGGGCGGCTGCTGACACTTCTCGGCATATTCGCGCTTTTGATGGTCATTCGCAGCATCGTGATCTCCAGGCGCGACCGCGCGATCAATCACCTGCAAGTGGAATTCGTCGAATCCATCAGAATGCGCCTGGTTGATCGCCTTGCCGCCGCCGGCTGGCAGAACGTAGCGCGTATCAAACATGCGCGGGTGGTGCAGGCGTTGAGCGTCGAGATGCACCAGATCGGTATCGCTGCAAATGCGGCCCTCCTGTCATCGGTAGCGCTCGTCATGCTGATCGGCCATTCCGCGCTTGCATTGCTGCTGGCGCCGCTGGCCGGTTCGCTCGCGCTCGCATTTGCATTTCTGGGCGCCGTGATCAGCCGACCCTTTATGCGGCGGGCCCAGCTTTTGGGCAGGGCGATCACCGAAGCACATTTCGGGATGACCGACGGCGCCATTCTTTTCCTCAACGGCCTGAAGCTGGCCACAGCACAGGGGATCCAGCAGGATTTCGTCGCGGAATATGGAGCGGTTTCGTCCGCCGCCGTGCGCGACAGGCTCCTGTTCATGCGCCTTCAGACCAACCTCCGGAACATCACCGCGACGCTGGCGGCGGTGGTAGGAGCGGTGACGCTTTTGATCGGCGTAGCCATGTTTCACCTCCCGCCCGCGGTCCTGATCACACTCATCCTCATTCTGTCGCGAATGAGCGCGCCCGCGATGGTCATTCAGCAAGGTGCCCAGCAGATTCTGCACAGCCTGCCTGCCTACGGCGTGATTCTGTCGCTGGAAAGCGAGCTTGCCGGCGTGTCTCCGGCTGACAAGGCGGCAGCCGTGGATGCCCCTGGGGTGGTAGAAGACGGGCCCATCGTCCTGAGCAATGTGACGTTCCGCCAGACACCGTCGGACGAACGGCGCGCAGGGCTGGAGAATGTGAGTCTGATCATCCCGGCCGGCTCCTTCGTGGGTATCGTCGGTCCGTCCGGCGCCGGGAAGACAACGTTCCTTGATCTGGTCACAGGCATCGTTCCGGCGCAATCCGGTACGATACATGTGCACGGTCGCGAGCTCAGGGGTTCCACTATGGCCGAGCATCGGCGGCACCTCGCCTATGTCGGACAGGAACCTTTTCTTTTCGACGACACGGTGCGACGCAATCTTTGCTGGTCGCGGCCGGACGCGTCTGACGCGGAAATATGGGCGGCAATCGAATTCGTCGGCGCCGGCGATCTGGTTCGCCGGGCCGGCCACGGGCTTGACACCATGATCGGCGAGAAAGGCCTGCTGATTTCGGCGGGCGAAAGGCAGCGGCTGGCACTGGCGAGGGCCCTTTTGCGAGAACCCGGTTTTCTTGCGCTCGACGAGGCAACTAACGCGATCGATGTCGCAAGCGAGCGACTGATCCTGGAAAGGCTCGCCTCGCTGACGCCGAGAACAACGATCTTCATGATCGCGCATCGCAACGAAAGCATCTGCATGTGCGATCACATCCTGGAGTTCCCGGGTCCGTGCTTTTCATCCGTTGCGAGACCCGTCAAACGGGGCATCAGGCTCGCCCCCCCCCAGCACCCGCCCGCGTCCGATCGGGCATCGATGCTCCGGAGCTAGTCGGTGGAACTCGCGCTCGACACCTTCGACCTGCCCCCCGACGAGGTCGGTCTACGTTTTGAGTCGGCACGGGAATCCGGATCCCCGATGTGGCTTTGGCCAGATGTGACCATCGAACGCTGGCAGGCTGCCCTTCGCTCGATCGAAAGGACTATTGCGACAGTGCTGCGAGATGGTGCAGACACAGAACCGCTCGACGCGGATCCCGATACTCTGAGTGTCGCATGCTACACCTCCGGAACCGGACCACTGCTGGGTCACTGGGCCGAGCGAGGTCTGATCTCCCCTACTACAATTGTTGCGCCCTTACTGGCGTTGCACCTCGCGCACAACCGGTTGCGCATTGCCCGCATGACATCGGTAACGCGCGAAATTGTGAGCGCTCTCGCGGCGAAGGGCGTCGAGGTCACGGTCCTCAAGGGAATGCATACGGCACACACCTATTTCCCCGAACCCGGCGCGCGTCCCCAGTCCGACATTGACCTGCTCGTGCGCCCATCGGACGAAGCGGCTGCCGGGGAAGTGCTCTCATTGATGGCATTCGAGCCGGGAAAAGCCAGTCGCTGGCCCGCCGAGCGCGTTTGGCGATTGAGAGGCACACCGCAGGCGCCACGAACGCTATGCCTGGTGCATGCAGACGACCCCTGGACGATTGATCTGCATACGTCACTGAACCGTCGCACGCCAGTCGGTGGTCGTGTTGCGCGGCTGGAGCAGGTAAGGCCCGAATTCAATGGGGCGCGATGGACGTGCGATCCTAGAGCCGTGGTGCTCGATCAACCGCTCTGCGTTCTCCACCTGGCCGTCCATGCCAGCTGCAGTTTTGAAAGCCTGACGCTGCTGCGCATGGTAGAACTGATTAGCATCACCAGGCAGGATCGGGCGTCGGGCTCGTTGTCATGGGGCGCGTTTGTAGAACTGGGCCGACGCACGGGGACCCTGGCCCTTACGTACCCCGCGCTGCAATGCTGCGCGAGGATTTCACCCAGCACCATTCCCGTGGACGTTCTTGACCAGTGCCGGCGGGCAGCTCCCGAGAGCGTCCGGAGGATAGTCGATCGCCTCGAGCCCGCGCTGGCGCAGCGCGTCGAGCGCTGCTCGATCGCCGAGCGCTACATGTGGGCCGATACATGGGCATTGAGAGCGCAGCAACTTCCGCGCGACCTCATACCCCCTGGCGTTGCGTCGCTGTCAGATTTCTACAGTATCTATCGGACGCGCTTCTGGCGCTTGATGCGACGAACCGTGACGCGGTGAGTTCAAAGTCAGGATGCATGTTCAATGACGCAGCTAGGGAATTGAACCTTTGCGCGGTTCAAGGTCACTAACGCTGGAGAGCAATCGTTGACAAGACAGGGCGCGGCGAGCGGCGGATACCGGGCGCTTGCAAGTCTGAAAACGGCTCGTGACGAGCATCTGATTGCGCGAGTGCGTACGCGCGACGTGCAGGCATTCGAGGAGTTGTATCGCGACTATTACCCACGTCTCACGCGGTTCCTGTCCAACCTTGTTCGTCGACCGCAGATCGTGGAGGAGGTTCTCAATGACACGATGATGGTCGTGTGGAATCGGGCCGACAGTTACTATGGCGCCAGCAAGCTATCGACCTGGATTTTCGCGATCGCCTATCGACAGGCGATGAAGGCACTGCGGCGCCAGGATGAACCGGTTGAAGACGGGCGGGCAGCAGAAGGCGTCAGCCTAGAGCCAGGTCCCGACGGGCAACTCGGACAACGGCGGTCGCGGGCAATTCTGATGGACGCCATCAACGGCCTTTCAGCCGATCACCGTGCTGTTGTGGACCTGACCTATTTTCACGAGCTCGGATATCGCGAGATCGCGGAGATCATGGATTGTCCTGTCGATACAGTGAAAACACGAATGTTTCACGCGCGGCGCCACCTCAAACGGGTGCTGGCCGGCGAGTTGGCGGACTGGCTGTAGAAAGGTAAATATGGATCGCATCATCAGGTTTCACGAGGAGCCGCACGAACAAGTGCAGAAGTTGCTCCCGTGGTACGTGATCGGGCAGCTCGACGCTGACGAGGCAGCAGAGCTTGAAGCCCATCTGGCCGGCTGTGCCGAATTTCAGGCGGAACTGCAGTCGGAACGCGCGCTGGGCAATCAGGTCTCGTGTCTGTCAATCGATGTCGAGCGTGGCTGGGCCGCGCTTCGTCAGCGGATCCAGCTACCGAGCGACGAGGCTGCACGGAGCCATGCCAATACTGCGGTCCTGCGTACAGTATGCTGGCCCATCATGGCGCGGTGGATATTAGGCGCGCAGGCTGCAGCGATCGCTGTTCTCGGGCTCGTCATCGCTGCTCCGGAGGCCGACAGGTCGGCGCAGTATCATGCGCTCGGCCCACCTTCCGCATCGAATGCCGGCAACATGATCGTGGTTTTCCGGCCCGAAACGCCCGAGCGCGAGTTGCGTCGTTTGCTTATAGATTCCGGTGCACGCCTGGTGGATGGCCCGACAACTGCCGACGCCTATGTGCTGCGGGTGGCCGAAGCCGGGCGTGCCGCGGCGCTGGCAAAGCTGCGCTCACAGGCGGACGTCGTCCTTGCAGAACCCATCGACGCGAGCGAACGCGAGTGAACGGGCGTCGGCGCAGACTGATCAGCGCACTCGCCTTCACTTTGGCGGCCATTTGCCTGGCATTCATTGTACCTGTCCACGCCGAACCGACCAAGGTCATCGCTCCAGAGTCGCAAATTCTGGTGATGTTGCGCCTCGCCGAGCAGCACTACCGGCCAAATTCAGACTATGGCGGCGGTTATGGCGAGGATGTCTACCGCAAGGCTCGGCGACGCCAGGCAGCACGGATCGCCCGGGATTACGGACTGAGGCTGGTCGACAACTGGCCGATGCCGATGCTCGGTGTCGATTGCTTCATCATGGCCGTCACCGACAGCCGGACGACCGAAGAGGTGGTGGAGAAGGTGTCCCGCAACGCTGCTGTTGCCTGGTCGCAGCCGCTGCAGATGTATCGTGTACTGGGCTCGGCCTCAGGGCTCCGCGATCCGCTCTTTGCGTTGCAACCGGCAGCGCGAGAATGGCGGCTGGCCGACCTCCACGAGATGGCAACCGGCCGCGGCGTCACCGTCGCCGTCATCGACAGTGGAATCGATGGTGGACATCCCGACCTGCGGGGTCAGGTTGCTACAAGTAAGGACTTTGTCGTCGGCCGCGCTGCGGCGGCGGAGCGGCACGGTACGGCGGTCGCGGGCGTGATCGCGGCGATTGCCGACAACGGCGTGGGGATCGCTGGCGTGGCTCCCCGGGCGCGCCTGATGAGTCTGCGTGCCTGCTGGCAGAATCCGGAACAAAGCGCGGGGTCGAGGGATGCAGTTTGTGACAGCCTCAGCCTCGCAAGGGCGCTGTCCTACGCGATCGAACACAATGCGCGCGTCATCAACATGAGCCTGAGCGGTCCGCCAGATCAGCTGCTCACCAAGCTCCTGAAAACTGGCATGGCGCGAGGCATCGTGATCGTTGCGGCGGTCGATCCCCAACTTCCGCGGGGCGGTTTTCCGGCCTCGCAGCCTGGGGTGGTCGCGGTGTCCGACGCCGCCTTGCCCGCTTCGCCCTCGGGCGTCTACACTGCGCCGGGACGGGATGTGCCGACGACACAGCCAGGAGGACGATGGTATCTGGTCAACGGCAGCTCCTATGCGGCCGCGCACGTCAGCGGGCTGGTTGCGTTGCTCCGCGAACGGACCGCGTCGGGGCCCGCTTCCCGTTCCCTTGTCTCCACAAGAACAGGCGGCGGCGCAATCAATGCCTGCGCATCGCTTGTCCGCGCCGCCAGGCTTGGTGAGCACTCGTGCGCTGACACCAGTCCGACAGACGCTCAGCGCCGATAAATCACGGAGCGCGGCACGCGCTGCCTGGGCGAGCCTGGTGCTGGCACTTTACGCTTCGCCGGTAGAGGCGCAGGTCGCCGCGAGCGCCACTGTACTTAGCGAATACAGGTTCCGCGGTTATTCGATCAGCCGGGAAAGGCCGGTGCTGGACGTGGTGGCATCCTATGACGACGCTTCCGGAATCTATGCGAACGGATCGATCATGGGCGTGTGGTCGCCCGAGAGCGGCCCTGATTTGCTTGGCGCCACGGGAAACCTCGGCTACGCCAGGCGCGTCGGTTCAGGGCCAGTTGTCGATCTCGGGATCGTGCATACGGAGTATACGTCTCAATATAGTCGCGGCCGCGCCAGGGATTACACCGAGATTTATCTTGGTATCGTTACCAAGCATCTCTCCTCGCATGTCTATTTCTCGCCAAACTATCTGAGGCGTGGAGTGGAAACCATCTATGGTGATCTCGAGGCGGTGGTTCACCCAGCCCCGCACCTGCGTGTAACCGGGCATGTCGGCTTGCTGACGCAGGTGGGCGGGCCAAAAAACCCTTATGTGAACAGCACTCAATATGACGTGCGGATCGGAGCTGCGAGGCGTTTCGGTCCGTTCGATGTCCAACTGGCCTGGACAAGCGGAGGGCCCGATCGGGATTATTACGCGCACCGTCTGCACAGCAAAAGCCGGGTCATCTTCGGCGTTACCTACACATTCTGATCCACTGGCCGTCCGAACAGACAAGGCGAAGGATCAGGGTCGTGTCCCTGATGGTGGTGTAGCTCGGTGGTAGCGAAGCTGACCGACCGCGCGCTATCCACAAGCGCTGTAGCGGGCGGTCAGTTTCGCGGGTGGTCACCGGCGATCTTGGGATAAGCTTGGGTTGCGAAACTCAACTTACGGAGACCACCGATGACCGAGAGCAAGATGGACCTGCAGGCGCTGTTGGGAAAGAGCCCGGACGCGGATTTTCTGCGCGAGATGATCGGCTTCGCCGCCGAGCGGCTGATGGAGCTGGAGGTCGGCGGCCTGACGGGTGCGGGCTATGGCGAGAAGAGCGCCGAGCGGCTGGCGCAGCGCAATGGCTATCGCGACCGTGACTGGGAGACACGCGCCGGCACGGTCGAGCTGCGCATCCCCAAGCTGCGCACCGGCAGATTGAGCGGATTATCCTGTCTGGGGGACAGGCAACCTGCTCAATTCCCCTGCTTCCTCGAGCCACGGCGCTTAGCCGAGAAGGCGCTGACCGCGGTGATCCAGGAAGCCTATATCCAGGGGATCTCGACACGCTCGGTCGATGATCTGGTGAAAGCGATGGGGATGAGCGGGATCTCGAAGAGCCAGGTCAGCCGGCTGTGCTAGGAGATCGACGGCCGGGTGAAAGCGTTCCTCGATCGGCCCATCGAGGGCGACTGGCCGTACCTCTGGATCGACGCGATCTATATGAAAGTGCGCCAGGCGGGGCGCATCGTCTCGGTCGCGGTCATCGTCGCGGTCGGCGTCAACGGCGACGGTCGGCGCGAGGTGCTGGGGATGGCGATCGGGCCGTCGGAAGCCGAGATATTCTGGACCGACTTCCTGCGCAGCCTCGCCCGGCGCGGGCTGCGCGGCGTCAAGCTCGTCATCTCCGATGCGCATGAGGGGATCAAGGCCGCGGTGTCACGCGTGTTCAGCGCGACCTGGCAACGCTGCCGCGTGCATTTCGCGCGCAATGCCCTGGCGCATGCCGGGCGCAGCGGTCGCCGCGTCGTCTCGGCCTTCATCGCCACCGCCTATGCGCAGGAGACCGCCGAGGCCGCCAAGGCGCAGTGGCGCAAGGTCGCCGACCAGCTCCGCCCGACCGTCCCCAAGCTCGCCAGGCTCATGGATACCGCCGAGGAAGACGTGCTCGCCTATATGAGCTTTCCCGCCCAGCATCGCACCAAGCTGCACAGCACGAATCCCCTCGAGCGGCTCAATGGCGAGATCAAGCGGCGCACCGACGTCGTCGGCATCTTCCCCAACGAGGATGCTATCACCGGTCTCTCAGGAAGGGCAGAAGGATCGATAGCTTGAGCCAGCCGAGCGGCCTCTTGATGCACCTTGTAACCGTCGGCTCCGCTCCTTCCAACTGAAGGTATTGACGGCATCACAATGGATCACAGCTGAATCCGCACTGCCTCCCCGCGTTCCGACCGATGACCTCAGCTTGGAGCAGCGATTGCACTTGTCGCCGGCCGCGTTCGAACTGGGAGGTTCACATAGACGCCCGCCTGTGAGCTATCGCGATCACGACCCAATACAGGGTAAAGGATGCTACCACCAGAATCATTGTAATGCTCGGAAATGCTAACGAAATTCCAGCGGGAACAAGTACCATGAACCAGTAGCTCAGCAGCCCTCTGACCCAACCAAACCTTTCCAGCAAAAGGTGGTGTAAATGATCACGATCGGGCGAAAACGCAGATTTCCCAGCCCGGGTTCGCGTAACCATCAGCCGAATCATGTCACCAACAGGTATCATGAACATCAAACCGACCTGATCGGCGGAGCGCATAACATCCGAATTTTGATAGACGTATACAGCCAATAGTCCGACGCCGGAAGCGATACCGTAACTTCCTCCATCGCCCAAAAATAAGCGACCATTTAAATTGAAAATTAACAATATTGAAACAATTAAAGACAGCAAATAAATGAACACATATATATTTTCAGGAGCAGCCACACCCAACATTACGAGCCACCCCAAGCTTATACCCAGCACAAGCCCGTTTTTTCCGTCAGCAAGATTTACGGAATTGATGAATGCGACAAGCGCAACAGTAGTAATCAAAGGCGCGAGTGAGCCGAGAATTATTCCATCTCGATTACCATTCCAATTTATGACGCCTATCGTTAAATCTCGGAATGAAAATGTCACCATTGCGAATATTGCGGTCGATATTATCAATCTCTTATTAGGATGAACCAAATGGCGGTCATCGACCATTCCAAGCGCCGCGATGGCCGCTGTGCACGTAGCCATTGAAAGCAGCATCGGCCGCACCGCGCCGATACTAATCGCGCAAATAGCGAGAACTGCCGGGAAGAAAATGAAGACAAGGGCCAATCCGCCCAGCAAGGGCGTCGGATGAGCATGCGCCTTTCTCCCACCTGGAATATCCACCAATCCAATGGCAGGGGCGAGGCGAGGCCCCAAGAGACATAAGCTGATTGTGAAAACGCCAGCTAACAACATAACATATGTATCAATTGAGATCATGCCATCTGACATCCCATTCACTGCCACTCATTTGACCGTGACGTCCATCGGTTGCATAGCAGCCTCGCACTTCACCAGACAATCGGGGTGATTCTCGTAACTTGGGCCTTCTAGTCCGAGCTCTCGTCCTCCGCCAGCCGCTATTCCCGGCCAACCGCTACGAGATTGGTCCCGCGGCAGCATAAACGCCGAACGTGCGATCTTTTTCCTAAGGAGGAATTGGACAGCATGGAATAGTTAGGCATGCTAAAACGGGTTTTGAGATGAGATTGATCAGCTAGAAGCGCTCATATCCATTTCCGGCGAGGTGGGTCGCCAGACGACAAGTGTGCGACGACGAACGCACCAACCACTAGATGGATCAGGCCAGAGAGTACCGTCTGTCATGCCTTTCCGATTTATAGCGAGGAACCATGAAGCGCCGTAACTTCCTAAGCTCATTATTATTTGGGCTGCTTGGCACGTCTGCCGGATCACATGCCCATTCATTGGGCAAAGCGACCTCAAGGAAGGTGCAGGCCACCGACGCCAACTTGGGGAGGGGTATTGGCAAGGCGGCAGCGTCGGACGCGGCAGCGCTGCGGGTTCCCTTGGAAGAAACCGTTGCCCCCCTCCCTGACGCCGCGAAACGTTCGGGTAAGTATCTTGGATTTGGCACTTCCGGCGAACCACTTGCCGTCGGCGGTTCCGGACGATCATTTACGCTCGATACCGCCGCTCAGATTACCAATAATAAGCACGAAATTCACGCTATTGTAGAAAAGCTCGAGTTTCTTCCGAGTGGCAACGGCGCGATATCCCGATCGATATCGGCGCGATTGCGCGAAGCGTTTGTAGCGCCGGGTGACATGATGGCACCTGAGGGCGGCAGCGACGATGCAACGGCACAACTAACGCTTGCCGTTCAGGCTGCTGCAGACTTCAAGCGTCCATTAATGGTGAATGGAGTATATCGGCTGGATAGTCCGCTCGCGCTTCCATCCAATCTGACCATTACTGGTGGCGGAAGCCTACGCGCCAATCATGCCGGAGAAATGCTCACGAACGGCACGGACGGCATTTTATCCCGCGTAAATATTGAAGGACTGCACTTCGAAGCCGCGACCAAAGTAGCAAAGGCTATCAACGGCCATCGTTGGCAATATTGCAACTTCCGAAATTTACGCTTCTTGTCAGCTGGAGGTTTGTTCGATGAAGTCTTTTATTTCTCGAACAGCGCATATTGGAATACGTGCAAGGATATTGAGATTGAATGTGGCGTTAATTGCTTCAATCTTGGTGACGCAAACAATCTAATAATAGATAATATAAACTGGTGCCGGTTCGGCGATATCGGTATGAAGACGTTTCTGAAATTTCACGATAGTTGCTCAATGATTCACGGAAGAGCTCTATCAGTCGAAGGAATATTTCAAAACACTACGCTGATAACTCTACATCCCCAAGCATATGGAATAGACTTAGAGTTTCTAAGAATAGAAGGGCGCGTCGGATCGTCCGCAAACACATTCATGGACTTCAACGGATCCAAAGGCAATTTCCTGCGCATCCCTGCCGCGGTTTACGGAATGTACGGAGGTGCTCTGAAGAATGAGTCCGACAACGCCGTTACTTATCTCGATAGCTCGGGAGGCGGGTTGGTGCGGATGGGGGGAGCTCGCGCGATTGCGCCCGCTTCTGCAAGCGATCCCGACGTGGAAGGCTCCTTCAACTATCAGAAGGCATTGGGGCGTTTCCGCGCTTTTGTCGGCGGGGCGCGCTCAATCTTCTTCACACCGGCAATCGATAATCTCGAAATGAACGGCCACGATCTGACTGGCGTACAAGGCTTGGGCCTTTTGGATGGCGTGCCGCGGCCTCAAGCGAAGCGCGGGCATGCCATCCTCTTCATAGATCGCGCGGACGGCAACCTAAAAGTGTGCTTCGCCGACGGTACTTTAAAAACAATTGCGACCGACAAATGACGCCATGCCGCGCACGAGCAATTAATTCCGTGTCATAGAAATGGAAGGTTTAGCTCCGATCCCACCTTAACGGAGGGAAACTGATTCAATAACCAATTCTGCGCCGTCGGGTCCGTCGCCGCCGTCGACATTGAGTTCGAGGAGTTGAACAGGGCAGTTCGATGAAATCGTGGGCCCTTTGGGATCGCCTTGCCTGCCATCGCTGCGCCAGATCGAAGTCGCATCGGTGCCGCGCAAGCATTTTATTTCCCAATAAGAGCTCGCACCATTACTTGATCGCGCGAGATTCTGTTTCGCGTTGAAGCGATACGGGCCTTCACGAATAAACAGCATTTTTCGGGCAGCGAGACCTCGTTCGCCAGAAGCCGCAGACACATGCAATGTTCGCGCAGCCCCTTCATCGATCTCGGAAAAGGACGTACTGATGGATGCAGTATCCAACAATTGCCATGTAAGCGGCACAAAGCGGACGTTTGTGCTATCCTTGTCGAAGGCCGTCGAGGAGAGGACTTTTGTGCGCCCCTCTTTCAAGCTCAAATAGAATTTCTGCGCATCGAGAAACTTCCCAGTCGCGGCGAGCCGTCCCACGACCTGACTTTCCAGGCCGCGATAGACATCCTGATCCGGCAGACCTCCCGCGCGGGTGACAACTGCAGCCACGACCGGGGCGCTATTGTCCTGGTTGATGGCGTAGCTCAGAAAATACGGCATCCAGGGCGCCGCCGCCTTAACGTGCCGCACAAACTCCGCCTGAATGGCCGGATCCTCTATCGCAGTTGCCAAGATGGGAAAAAACGTCTGACCGAGTTCGGGGGTGGAACGAAGGGCTACGTCATAGTGGCTAAGCGCTGCCTTTACGTCATTAGCCCGCACAGAATATTCGATCAGCCACAGTTGTGCACCGACTTCACGACGTGACACCCGAGCTGCCAGTTCGATCAAGCGATGCGCTTTAGACAGCTCATTTCGTGCCTCGGTGGCATACCCCAGTAGACGCAGCGCACGGGCATTGACCCCCTGTTCGACTAACGACTTTCGAGCCAGATTGTCCACCTTGGTCATCGCCGCGCCGCTCGGGGTGCTTCCGAGCAACCCATCTGCACGAACAGCCAACGCTACGGGATCGTCCGGGATTAGCCTTAAGGCCAATGCTGGATTTTTCGTGCGGGTGATGGCGGCGACCGCGTTCGCAAACGCAAACCACGTCAGCACGCCGCCGAAAAGCAGAACTAGCCCCCGCTGAATCTTGCCTTTGCCGCTGGATCTCGCCAGCGTGGCGGCCACCGTCCTCATCGGCCGGCCGACTCTGTCGTCGCGTTGTGACCATAGCCATAGCCATAGCCATAGCCATAGCCATAGCCCGCCTGCCGATGCTTGAGCTTGGTCAACACGGCACCGTATATGTGTGCATGAACCGAGCGCAGACGGTCCAGCGCGGCCTTGACGCCGCGAATGGCGACCCCTTCGGCTTCGATCACAAACACACAGCCCTCCACCGCGCGCGACAAGAGCGGCGCATCGGCAAGACCCAGTATCGGAGGTGAATCGATCACGACATGGTCGAAATGCTCAATGAGACGCTGAACAAGCATCAACATCCGATCGCTGCTTAATAGTTCACCGGCGCTCGGCGGCATTGGTCCGGCAGACATCAGTCGGAGCCCCTTAAATGGAGTCGGAGTGATCAGATGCTCCCAGCTGTTGTCTCCCGCAAGAAAGTTGCTCAAGCCGACCTTGTTTTCTACGCCGATGAAGGAGTGGAGCGAGGGCGAACGCATATCAGCATCTATAATGAGGACGTTTTTGCCCGTCCGACCGAGTACAGTTGCAAGCGCAAAGCTCGTCGTACTCTTGCCTTCGGTCGGCCGAGTGCTGGTGACCATCAGTGCCCGAGGTAATCCATGGTCCGTCGAAAAAGCCAAGTTAGATCGGATGCTAAGATAAGCTTCGGAAAGCATCGACTTTGCATCACCGAGCATCTCGAGTGCGTCATGGTCTTCCACATCGGGTACGCTGCCGAGAAGCGGCAACTGAAGGAGTCGGCCAACCTGACCAGGTTCCCGCAGACCCTCGTCGATTTGTTCGAGCGCGAAAGTTACAGCAGCCGCCACACCCAATCCAGCGAGTATCGCGAGAGCCAGGTTAAGCGGGAGGCTTGGAGCCGACGGGCTCTCAGGCACTTTCGCCAGATCTACGATCGCGATGTTATTTGCGCCCACACCGGCAACACCAATCTCCTTATAACGCTGTAACAGGCCGTCATAGAGTTCCCGATTAGTGTCCGCTTCACGCTGATAGATATTGTACTGAATGCTGTCACGCTGCTGTAGGTCCAGCCGCTTTTTCAGCACATCGACCTGACCCCGCAGGCCACGTTCGCGATCAAGCGCCTCTCTATATTCAGCATTATGCGTCCGCGAGACGCGGTTTTCTTCGCGCGCAATACTGACATCAAGCGCGCGCAGTTGCTCCGCCAACGCGCGCACGGTCGGGTAGTCCGGTTCGAACTGGACCTGCAGCTTCGCATATTCGGAAGCCACCTCTGCTCGTTTCTGTCGAAGCGATGAGATAGCGAGGTTGGACAGCGCATCCGATGACACACCACCACCGCTCTGCCTCGACCGACTTTCGGCGGCGACGCGTTCGGCGGTAGCCTTCACGAGTGCGTCATTCAACGCCTGAAGATCGTCCGAAACCAGCGTCCGATCAGTGCGTGTCTTGCCGTCCGGCCCCTCGGTCTTGCTGAGAGACACGATACCCTTGTTCGAAGCATATCCCACAAGGTCGCGTTCTGACTGTTCCAGGCGCGAACGAAGGTCTGCAAGCCGATGCTCCAGGAATTTCCGAGCGTCCGATGTCGAAGCAAAGCGCCTGTCCATGCTTGCCTCGATAAACTGCTGCGTCCAGCTATTCGCGATCTGCGCTGACAGCTCAGGTGATGCCGATGTGTAGTTAATATCGACGAGGCTAGAACCGCGAATTGGAGAAATTTCAATGTGCGTCAGCAAAAGGTCAACAGCCGCCTTTTCGCGCTTCGCCCTTTCCGCATTTGTAAGCGGCTGACCTGATCTGTCAGTGAACAGCGAACTTTCGCCAGCAGACGCACCGTGCGCATCAAAAAAGCCATTGTTGGTCGCGAGCCGTAATTCCTTCGACACGCGCTCGGCTAGCGATCGCGCCTCCAGCAGCGCGTATTGGGTTTGATAAAATTCGAGATCCCGCCCGGTCTCTTCGGACTCAACCCCTTCCACCTGGGTAATATTCTTTTGAGTGCGACTGATCTCGATACGAGCCTTTGCAGAATATTGAGGCGTCATCAGCAGCGTAATGATCAGACCCGCCACAACAGAAGCCGCAACTATGCCGATAATAGCCCACTTCCAGCGAACAACGATCTGCCAATATTCCAGCAGCAGAGGAGGAGCTAACGGCTGGGCACTTTGTTCGTCGTCTGCCCCTTCGAAGCCGACGACCGTTTGTGAATTGCCCAAGGGGCCTGTTGTTTGCAGCATCATATTTCTCGAATTCTTGATTTGATCAAATCAGGCTTCAGTTTCTATTCAACAGCGCCACAACGACGTAAGTAAGCGTAGGCATGATCGCCAGCGCATCCTTGAAAATCCTGCGCGCTTGCGAATCGCCGACCACGACCACATCGTTCGCGTAAATCTCCGGGTCATCATAATAGCCACGACGGATAGATTTCAGATTGTAGAGCGCCGCCATTTTCTGACCGTTGACTGTTCGGAAAATAACGACATCGTTCAGCTTGGCAAACTCCGCGGTGCCCTTGGCGGTTGCTACCGCTCGCATCAGAGTCATTCGGCCAACCACCGGATACAGACCGGGTTCCTCCACCTCTCCATCAATCGTCATCACCTGGCTGACAGTTTCCTTGAGATTAACCGTGACTTGGGGGTCCCGCACAAAGCGCCCGCGGAGGCGCTCTTCCAGAATATTCTCCAACTCAGCAGGCGTTTTTCCGGCAGCTTCGACAACGCCGGCGAGCGGAAAGGAAATCCGGCCGCCAGCGTCCGTCTGGATTTCCTTGTTGCTGAGTTCCTCGATGCCAAAGACATCGATGGTGAGTTTGTCGAAGGGCCCGATCAAATATGGGCGATTCTGTTCGAACAAGTCCGCGCGTCCGGGCGGGGGAAGCACACCGGCCTGGGCGACTTGGAGATTCGGACTACCACCCAGGTTGGGAGACCCCGCGCATGCCGCGAGCGTAAGTGCAGCCAAACACAACGCAATTCTTCCGATCATCAATCCACCCTTAAATGCCATTTCCCGCCTGCTTCCGAAAAAAGAGTCAGGCACGTTCACCAATTCTCGACGCAGGGTCATCACGCACTTCCTGGCCCGAAAACGCCGTCGCCATCCACATGGCCGCGACGACCAATAGGCTGGCCAGAGAGGGAACGCGCAAGGGATAGTCCACGATACTGGCAAAGGCCAATATGAAGATGAGAACGGCACCCTGACGCCCGAACACTAGACCTCTGCCACCTGAGCGCTGCTTGCTGAAAAGCCGAATGCTCGCCCAACCCCAGGCTGCCGCAGCCGCGAGGAGGAGAAGTAATGCTGGAAGCCCCCCGGTCATGAGAATCTCGAGTAAATCATTATGCGCATGATTCGCGTATGAAGTCTCGATAAGGTTCAACGGTTCATCCAGACGAAAAACTTCGACGAAGCTTCCAACGCCTGACCCCACCGGGAAATACTTCCCGATCATTGCAAAAATGGGCGTCCAATAGGCAAGGCGAACATCCTGCGTCGGGTCAATCGTAATCAACCGGGACAGAGCTTCGGCGCGCGACATGAGGATCGTCAACGCCCCCAGCCCTAGTACTAGCAGCGCCCCATATACGTAACGCGGAGCGATTTTGTGAAGCTTGCGCTTTGCCGGTTTCTCAAAACGCGGGCGGCGGTAGAGCAACGCAACCGAACTCAGGCCGACAAGACCGGCTATCAACCCCGCGCGTGACCCCGTCACTAGCAGCAGGGGAATCAGCACGACACCAGCACCGACCGCGATCATCAACCTGATCCGCGCCTGCTCAACCGACTTCAAACCAGTGGAAGCATAGACGGCAAGCATCGGAAACAGCGAGGCGAGTAGAACCGCTTGGTGATTGCGGTTCGCAAACAGGCCCACGGCCGAGCCGTTATTGGTGATCCGGTAAAAATAGAGCGGCCCTTCAGCAGGCCCGATGGATTGCAACAACCCCAGAAACCCACTGAAAAGCCCGATGATGATCAGGACGAGCTGCAACTGGAACAACTGGTGACGGTTGACCTGCACTGCCAGCACGAGAACCGCCAGCGGCACCAGCAACGAATAAAGCGCGTTCCACGTCGCAGAAGGAACAAGACTAATCGGCCGCCAGACTTCACCTAGCGTGGCCACCTTGTCTATCTCGGCGGCTAGCTCACGCCCAGGCAGCGCGGCCCAGACCGAGGGAGGCAAAGGTATCAGGTGAATGGCCACAAGCACCAAAACGGCACCCGCAAATACAAAAAGGTAACGATGGGTCCGGATATGTGCCGGCGTGAGCTCCCATAACCCGAAACAAATGGCCAACGCGGCAACGGGCCGCAAGATAGCGAGCGACTGAACATCACTCCTCGCGCTTCCGCCCATAAGAAATACAACGCCGAGAAAAAACACCAACACGTTAAACGTCAGTGCATCGCGGAATCGGTCAAGAAAATGTCGTCTCACCACAAACCGTACCTGATCATATCGTCATCCGCCGGAGCGTCTCTGCACCAAGGCAGAATCATGTGCCTCCATGGCCGATGCTCGGCCCGTTGGCAACAGTGGCCTCGGGTCCATATGGGCCCAAAACAAATACTGAAATCGTGCGCGGGCGTGCCCGGAACGACGACGCGGATGGAGGTCACACATCCCCCCTTAGGATGTACAGACCGTGCGATATACGAATTCATACTCGCTGGCCGTTTTCGACCAAGTGAAATGCGCAGCCCATTTCCGGCAGGCATCCGCAATCTGTTCGAAATCAGCGGCATCCATACACGCTAGCCTTTCCAGTTGCTGGGCAAAGTTCGACGCCCCGAACAGAAAACCCGTTTGCTCGTGACGGATAACCTCGGTAAGTGCACCGCTCGCGGGTCCTATCGACGGGCGCCCGAACTGAGCTGCCTCGATTACCGGAAGACAGAAAGTCTCGTAGGTCGAGGCGGTCACAAAAGCACGCGCTCGAGAAAACAAGGCAGGAAGCTCCTCTCTGGTTTTGACGCCCAGAAACCGAACCCGCGGATCTCTACAGTTGCTCTCCAGTCGCTGGCGATCCGCCCCGTCACCCACAATCCATAACGGAATCTGCACCGCCGTGGCACAGTAGAACGCGATAAGCTGATCGACCGACTTGTCCGGATCGATACGACCGACATACAAAAAATAGTCGCCAATCCCAGCATGCGGCGCCTCCGTGGAGTTGGGCAAAAATTCGACGCCATTATAGACAACACTAGCATCCCCCCTGCCCGCCGCATGCGCTTCTGCTTCGAGAGATTGACTGACGAGGGTCACCGCGCGGCTTCTGCGCAGCGCACGCCTAATAGCGACATCACGGACCGCGCGGCTGATCCATTCAGCTACGCTGCGGCCAAACATGAAATTGAGTCGTCCACGATAGCCATGATAGGTCGTAATCAGGCGACGCTTGGGAAGAATTAAGCTCAATAGCGCGTGATGGCAATTAATGACATCGAATCTGTCAGCTTGCCGATACAACGCCCAAACCAACGCGACCGCATTCCTCCAGCGCTCGAATACGCCACCAATCGTCGGTGCCACGATCAAATTGCACCCCGGGACTGTCAACGTTCCGCCAAACGGTGCAAAAACGGACACGTCATTATGATCGGAAAGCGATTCTGCTAACTTTTGAACGACCAAGTCCGACCCTCTTCCAGGCCTCAGCGTCGTATTTACAAGTGCAATTTTCACGATGATCAAGTCTTCTTAGAGCTAGATTTTTCCGCGATAAAGCAGAAGCTCCCCGAATATTGAATTTTGAGCAGATTGATGTCCTCCTTCGTTGAGCCGAAAACGAAGCCGAGTGCATCAAGCAACGCATAGGGAATCGACCAGTGGGAGAAGAAAGACCAGAAGCCAAAACCGCCCAACATTTGTCGGAAAATTTTGTAGAATCCATCCGAGGAATGCCGCAGAGCAACGGGCTTCATGGCCGCATCTTTCAAAATAAACGCCATGCCGAACGGCGTAAAGTTGAAAACGCTGAAAGAATGATAGGGCTCAAGATAAGCGACCGATCCAACAAAAACCGCGTCAGGCTTAAGAACGCGCCGAACCTCACGCATCAATTCATGCGGGTATCGCACGTGCTCGAGAACCTGGTGGCAATAAACCATGTCAAAGCTCTCATCGTCAAAAGGGATGCGGATTCCGTCAAAGCTTACCATCCGCGGGTCGGCCTGCCTTCGCGAAGCGACCTCAGGAGAGTCTTCGATGTCCACGCCGTGCCATGCGATGGTTGGATCCAGCTCGCAGAACCAAGCAGCGGACGCACCTTCACCGCAACCAAGATCTAGGACGCGCAACCCTGGCCCCATCTTGAGGGCAAGCTCCGAGGCCAGCTCTCGCGCAGATACCTGCTTTGTCGCGGATGAATCCATAAGGCTTCGCAGTTCGGCATATCCCGGTAGCCGACGCGCAATACGATTTAGCAAGATGATCGTCCCCAATAGAATTAAACAACAGCGCCTATAGCAGCCTTGCAAAGCTAGGTGACGCACGCTTTCGAAGCGGATGCGGAACCCGCTGAGCGGATGACACACGTTTCAAATGGGCATTAGACATGCCGACCAGCATTCCGGCGGCGCCCCAGAGGAGCAATGCCGAGGGGGCGGTTCGCGCGACCGAATCCACCGCTGCCCAAAGCAGCAAACCTCCGGTCACCGCGATCATGCCGCATGCCTGCCGCTGCAGCAACGCATCGCCTTGCTTGGCGATCTGCCACAGAGAGCCGAGCAGTTTCCACCAAATTCGGGCGAACAGAAACAACCCAACCAGACCGGTCTCAAGAAGCACACGCAGCCATTCATTGTGCGGCTCCTGATCGAGCCCCAAATGGTCAAAACCCAATCCGCCACCCAGCATCAGGAATGCCGGTTCGGACAGAAAATCGAGGTAGCTGAGCCAAGTCCGTGCACGCCACGTCAGTGAATTGTCGTCCTGCCCAAGCTCGCTGATACGAAGTGCGAGTACATTCTCTGCGAACAGCACCAATAGGTAAATTCCGAAAACTGCCGCCACGATCCAGGAAAAGCGGAGTTTGAGGGTTCCCGCCGCGCGCGCGCGGATTACAACATACAGTGCGAGCGAGAACACAAAGGCGACCATGCCGCTCATCGAAAAACACGCCACTAGCAGCGAAATCGCTACGAATATTATTACACGTCGTAGAGCGCTAAGACGGGCCCGGCTGCTCCACATCAAAATACCCGCAAAAACAAGGAGCATGGCCGCCATGACGTTGGGGCTCGACGTGCCGCCGTATACGCGCATAATGCCGCCCACGTCTCGACCCGTGCCTGTAGCAAGCTGCATCAACGCAATAGCTATTGTCGGCAACATTGCCCATGTCAAAATAGTTATTCCGCGCGCTGCCACACCGTCGATCGGCTGACCGTTGTATATGCCTCCGATATACACACCGAACACATAAATATACAAAAAGCTTAGGCAAACTGCCAAAATATACATTCCAGCCAAGAATCCTTCATTACCGAATTCTTGCGTACTAATGAACAATCCTACAAACTGAAAAACAATAAAGGCGAGATGGGCGCGCGCGACCGGGCTGTTGTAAATCATGCGAGACCAGCCGCCTATCATCAACATGAACGGGGTGGCAAGAATCAACCACGGGATAATTCCGAAATAGCTGAGCTGACGCCCCCATTCATCCACAGCTTCTCCGCTCGCCGCCGCGCCGCGGGGCCAGTCCGATATGAAGCGAAAGGTAAGCCATGCCCAGAACAGTATGAGCGTGGGCAGAAAGGTCGAACGTCTCAGGGGGTGTCTCCGAGGTGATCCAGTATGGACGACACAATCGCATTATAATCGATCGGGTCACGATTGTAGCTGCAACGCTTCATTTCGCCGTAAAGGTCGTATAAAATGCGATCAACCGCTTCGCGATCCCATTTCCGGTCGCGCAGGGCAAGCAGCTTCTTGGGCAGGTCCCTCGGATCGTCGAGATGCTCGGTCATGCCGAGACGCCCGAACGTCCAGTTGCCCAGCACCAGCACAGGCTTGCGGTGCAGCATGGCTTCGAACGCCACGGTCGAGTTGATCACAATCACGCCAGCGCTGCGCTTGATGACCTCATGTGCGTTGACCGAACCCTGCAGCAACACAACCCTGTCTAGCTTTGATATCGCCCGCAAAAACGACAAGGGAACCGCGCCATCGAGACCGGGATGGAGCTTTACGACAAGCTTCATCCCGTTCGGCATGACACGATTAAGATGCTCGAGAACCCAAGCCTGATCATAATATTGTGGATTGCGCACGGTGATCTGGGAGTCGTCAAAAACGTGCAGCGGAAAAAAGTAATAGGGTTCATCGGGAATTGTTCGCGTGGCCCTGAAATTAGCAATTGCGTTGCGAAACCGAAACCATTGCATCTCGAGCCGGCGACGCACGAGATCATCAATGAATTCAAATTCCTTGTTTTTTACCAGCGATCTCAGGAACGCACTTCCCTCGGACCATTGCCGCATCCCGACCAGCGGATAATGCACGACCTCACGACGATCCCTGATCCGAACGAGCAACTCCTGAAAATCATCAAACGACACCTCGTCGGCGACATTGGATTGAGGCGGCCCCTCCTCGTCACGTTCGGACCAGATGCTACCGTGAAGGAACGTGCGTCCCTTGAAATGCCCTGGAAACGTACCGAAAAAAACTGTGCGTACCCCGGTCGTCTTTGCCTCGTGGACGGCGCACTGGCGGATAAGCTCCGCACCTAACTTGTGGATCATGCAGCCAATGCGCACGTCCCCGCGCAACCGTGCAAAGCCATCCAGTATCGCGGCGGCGCGCCGAGCAAGCTTCGGCCTTCGCGTCATATAGTAACGCTGCTCAGGGAATGTGAAATCGCGCAACGTGGTTGGGAGTCGGGCTTCCAGCGCCGCCCATTCCGATTCGTCGAGCGGTTGCAGCGGCCCAGGCTGACGCAGATTCAGGAACTCGACCCCGGCCTCGTTGTGCAGCCGTTCGACATAGGTGCTCACATAGCCGACGACAGCGAAAGATTTGCCTAAACGTGACAAGGAGTCGCGCAGTCCGCATATCAGCGGGACGTCGCATTCATTATAGGACGTAATATATACGAAATCGATATTACGGATCGTCATTAAACTGTTCGCCTTCGAGATATCGCAAACATCAAGTGTCGGAATGGAGCGCGGAAGGCATATGCGCCTGCGGGGAGCCATCGGCCTGAGCGGGAGGCTCCGTCAGACTGCGCCCGCGCTGATAGCGATACGCTTGCCACCCTAAAACAAGGCACACCGTTCCGTTGGAAATGGCGCTAACCACCGCGGCTCCCGTGATTCCGAACCCGGGCACAGCAAGCACATTCAGCAAGAGCGCCAGCAGCGTAACAAAGACGAGCGTCGACGCCAGATATCGATCCTGCCCAACGCTGTAGAGCGTTTGATATGGCATCTGCCACAAGGCATTCAATGCGGCGGCCGCGACCAGTATTGCAACGAACGTCGGGCTTGCGGAAAACTCGTCCTTGCCAAGCAGTATAGGGATCCAAGCCGCCAGCAGCAGTATCACCAGCCCTGTTACGATCGAAATCATCACCGTGCGCTTGAGAAACTGGCGCTGCAGTTGAAGAAACTCGGCGTCGCGTTTGCGTTTGTAGGCTTCAACCATGCGCGGAAGAAAATGCATCCCCGCCATTGCGTACACGACAACAGGCAACAACGCTGCGATGCTCTGCCAAAACGTGTAAAGTCCAGCCTGAGCGAGCGAGACCTGTTGCGCAATCACGAAACGGTCGAGATAGGCAAGACACATGGTCGCAACGGACGTCAGATAGAAAACCTTGCTGACATGCAACCCTCGCCTGATCCAAGCGCCATAGTGGGGCGGTAATCCAGTGCGCGTTCCTCGAAAGGTATGCAATAGCAGGACGGTCCCCAGAACGATGGCTGACAAGTCCGCACATAGCCACATGAAATAGAAGCTTTCTGCGGACGCGCTCATCATCCGAAGATAGATCGCGGCCGCGCCTGCCCAACCCCACAGGCCTGTTTTCACCGCGTAGATGATATTGGCCGCATTGGGCCGCTTCAGGACAAGAAAGGCTCGGGACAGTTCCTGCGCCAGATGGTCGCAAACAAGGATGCTGACGAACCATATCAAAGGTATGCCCAGCATGCCGGAGAACGACAGCGCTCCTCCCACCAACCCTAGGATGAGCACCACTGCATATATGGTTCCGTCAAGCGCCGCCTGGCCGACAATCACACGCGCGCGCCCCGCCATCGTTCGCCGGGCAATAAGCTCGCGAATGCTGAACAAGTGAAAGTCTAGGCCAATTACAAACAGGAAGATGTTCACAAGCCCGAAAAAGAGGCCAAAAGCGCCAACCTCATGAGCTCCACTGGCATCCGCCAACACTGCCAACGCGACAAATTTTCCGCCGACAGCAGAAAGCCGCAAAATGAGCGAAATCAAGCTCTGCATAAATCAAGCGATATAGCGATTGATATAGGAGTCGAATTCGCTCTCAGCATGGCTCACGGCTTGCGCCCGCGCAAAGACGCTCGGAAAACTCGTGTATCGCACCTGAAACAGCAGGCGCGGCTCAGCCGTTGGCACCGCCCCTTTGTGCAACCCGAATGTATCCTCCAGGAACGCAGTTCCGAATTCGCCTGTCATCGCACGCGACGCATTGTTTCCGAACACAGAAAGGACTTCCGCATCCCGATAGCGCCTCCGCTTTTCGATCAGCCTGTTGTCGCGCTGGCTTCCGCGCACAAAAACATGCGCGCCGTCACTATGCCCGACGTCGCTCAGATAGACGAACAGCTTGACGAAGCGGATTGCATCGTTGTCACGATGGAAAAACTGCTCCTCCTTTGGAGCCGGTCGATTTGGCAGCGACCACCACGCGATTACGTCGTCGATCGTGGGGAGGCATCCGAGATAGCTGGACGCAATTGACAAAACCAGTGGATGATTCGCAACGCGCTGTGCAAGCGGGAGTTGAGAGACCCCCCTAATGCGTGCATTATTGGTTCCGGGCGGCGCATCAGCGAAATCGAAATCACCCAATTCGGGATTCCAAGGATCGAAGCAGGGCATTTGTGCCAGCTCCGCGCGCAAGGCCCGAAGAACGTCGATCGGCATCAGAGGGGGAAGCACCACATTGCCCGCCTCATCCAGCTCCGCGAGAAGGCCGGCCGCCTCATCAGCGAGCGGAAGAGGCAATGGCAAAAAACGCGCAACGACGCGATTGAGCGCCTCGCGTTGCTCGGAGCGCCTGACCCGTTCCTGCATATGATTCATCAAACGTCGCGCAAACATCAGCGCCTTCTCCACACGGCCGCGATTATGCTAGAGTTTCACGCTGCAGCGCAAAACCGATCATCAAAACTTCTTTTGACAGATAATGAACGTCGCCTCGGCGGAAAGCGCGCTTCAGTCTTTGAACTTGAAACAGCCGCGGCCGAATATCATCGTAAAACAGGTCTATTCGGACCACCTTAAACCCCATTCGTTTTGCACGATAAAAAATAAAATCAAGAGCGTCATTGGCACTGAATATCCATTCATGGCGATCGAATATTGGCGCAATTGGTAAATACATATTTCCCAACGGATCGCCAAATTTATTAATCGATTTTCCCTTCCAGACGCCACTTTCGATAAAAAGACTACCTATAAAATACTCATTAGAGATAGAAAGCATTTTATCGAAGCATTGATGTATTCTATTTAAATGCTCAAGCACCTCGAAACAAAGTACGGTATCAAACGATCGATCACCAAAAGGCAAGTCTTCCTTGTCGAGATCAATAAGATAGTCACCAAGCCCTTGTATATCTACACCGACATATTTCGTTTGTGGTCCTATACGCTCGCTGACGCCCCTGATATCACAACCGACGTCTAACACCGAAGCGGTCGAAAGATAAGGATGTTTATACATATCGCCAACAACGTATTGCCGCGACACACGACCCGGATATTTATTCAAATCCCGGATCGGCATATAGTTAATTTCGCAATTTTTCCAGAAATATTCGTACTTTCCGGGGAGATGTTTGATCAGATCTAAATCAAGCTGTTCACGAAAACCATAGTGCACGCCCTCGAGGTTTTGCTGCAGATTTGCATAGAGGAAGCGCGTACTGCGACCAACGCCGTCCAGCTGCACGACTGTTCGTTTGCGATAGGCGTCGCACAGCTCGTCGCGAGAGCAAATCGGATGCATGCCGAGCTTCGAAAGAGTTTCCCGCAACTCTGCAGCGCGTTTGGACTCGATATATTTGGGGATGTAGATGTTGCCCGTCCACAGTACCACGCTCAACACTAGGCGGGATGTTTCGACACAGTCGACATGTACCGGAAAGCTGAAGGGCGGCACGTGCGGCGGCGCGCGTCCGTCCAGGCGCATCAACACAACGGTCGCTTCGATATCGCTCGCGCGGTGCGCCACCTCCGAAAGGGCCCGTAGATCCTCGAATACGTTGGCCAGCTCTCCGTCATCAAAGACCGGAATCGATATCCGAAACGTCTCTCCAATCTTGTAGCTGTGTTGCCGTCCAGAAAACAGGAACTGCTCAACGACAGGCTCAAGGTAGCGTTCCGACAGAAATCTGAGAAATCGTCGGGAGCCCATTGACTGCAGCCGGTGAGCCCCACGGCTCACTAGATTTGCAACACCCATGCGCAGCGTCCATGTTCTAGACCGAATGTGCGCCCGGCACCGCAGCAAGCTCCGCCAGGCTCATCATGCCGATCCAATCCCAAAACAATTACGGCTAGAAGTCGTCATTCGGCGATACGCGCTTGCCACAGAGTCCGTCCAGATTTTTTGTGAGACCATATGGGATTGCGCCAGGGCTCTGCCGAGCTGCCACTTCACCGTGACGGGTGATCAGCGCGCAGCAGCCGAGCATCATACTGGTTCCATCGCTGTTGCTTCTGCCCGCTGCTCGATTACCCGCGCTGGCACTCCGGCGACGATTGCACCCGCCGGCACGTTCCTTGTGACAACCGATCCCGCTGCCACCACCGCCTGCGCACCAATCGATACACCTCCCAAGACCATGGCATTGGCTCCGATCCACGCGCCCCGCCCGATCCGAATTGGCTGCGCCTCATGTGGGTAGGGAAGCGCCTCCCCGATCGCAAGCGTTGCCGTCTCGATGGTCACTCCGCGCGAAATTCGCACGTGATCCTCCAGAATCACAGCCGACATTGCGCCAATGCTAGCATACGGCCCGATGAGAACATGATCGCCAATTGTGATATTCTCAGGGTATTTGAAAACTGTAGTGATATCGCAATTGAACCGCGAAGTAGGAAACATCTTCCGAATGCGGGCATAGGTGCGAAAGCGCTGAATGTAATAGCCCAACTTTTCAAACAGATCGAGAACCCAGAGCACCGGGCGTGCAAACAACAGCTTTTCCCAACTCTCGTTCATGTGGCGCCGCCCGTCCCTTTTCCAACAACAATGGTCAGCCGATCAGGTCCCAGGACATGGGTGTTCCGCGCATAATATGTCGCGACACGCGCTTGCCATAAAGGCCATCCAGATATTTCGGCGGCAAACCTAAGCCAGGCCGGATCGCGCGAAGATTGTCGGCGTTTAGTTCCTGACCGGGCTCAAGGTCGCGCACAACATAGAGCGAACGCCGAAACACCAGCGAGCTGAGCTCGGCATCGGTCGGACCGTAATTTACCGTGCCAAGCGCCTTAGCGGCCGTGGCGGTCTCGCGGACCAGCGCCGATAGTTCTTCGGCCTCTAGCGAAAATGCGGAATCTACCCCGCCGTCATCGCGGCTCATCGTGACATGCTTTTCGATGACAACTGCTCCAAGAGCAACGCTGGCAACCGCGGCACCAATGCCGAGCGTATGGTCCGAAAGACCCACCTGACACCCAAAAAGCTCTCGCATATGAGGAATCGTCGCTAGGTTCGACGTTTCCGGGCTAGCCGGGTAGTTGCTGGTGCACTTCAGCAAAACAAGATCGCTGCAGCCATGCGCCCGGGCCGTGCGCACCGCTTCGTCGATCTCGGCCACGGTGGCCATTCCTGTCGAAATGATCATCGGCTTGCCTGTAGCCGCCACCTTGGCGATCAACGGCAGATCGATGTTCTCGAACGACGCCACCTTGAAGCACGGAACGTCAAGTTCCATTAGGAAATCCACGGCCGTCACATCGAAGGGCGTCGAGAAACCAATCATACCCAATTCACGGCATCGATCGAAGATCGGTTTGTGCCATTCCCAGGGCGTGTAGGCCTTCTTGTAAAGCGCGTAGAGAGACTCCCCCTTCCACAGGCTCTTTTCGTCGGCGATGAAGAACTCTCCGTCCTCCTTGTCGATCGTCATGGTATCGGCCGTATAGGTCTGCAGCTTCAGCGCCTGCGCCCCCGCTCGCGCCACAACGTCGACGATTTCCATCGCGCGCTCCAGCGACTGATTATGATTGCCCGACATTTCTGCGATGATGAGGGGAGGCTTATGCGGCGCCAGCTCGAATTGGCCAATACGAATGGGTTCAATGTTCATCTGCAAGTCCAAGGCGATAGAGTTGTGAAAATGGTACGTAGCCGGCTTCGACGAACGCCCGATGCGAGGCAATGTTGTCAAACAGAACCTCGGCTTCGATGATTTTGCATTCGCCGCGCCGCGCCCCTAGCCAGCATGAGCCAGCCTTCAATAAGGCGGGACCGATACCGCGGCCAGCCATACCTGGCGCAAGGTAAACGGATATTCTCGCCTTGGGACCTTCGTGATCGAAGCGCAGTACTCCGACCGGCATACCGTTGATTTCGCCCACTAGAAGATCCCGCGACGGATCACCAAGCGTCTCATGAAGCCAACGTTCATGCTGTGCCGGTGAAATGGGGGCTATGGACAGCGAATGCGCGCGAACATGTGGCGCGTTGCGCCACGCAAGTAGATTGGCGCTATCGCCTATAACGGCGTGTCGAAGCGAAACTGCGGGGCGCAGCATCGCGCGCGCGACTCGTTCTGCGCCACCGCCATCCACCAGCGTAGCGCTTGTCATCCCGAGCATCTCGCGCATCCATGAATTGCGAAGCAACATGCGCAGGGCAGCTTCAATGTCCTGGGCACCAACATCCTGAGTGCCGACATAAAAAATAGCGCCTTGCCGGGCCAGCCAGGCGCTGCCAGCCTCTTGATTGGCCGCAAGCGCCACAACCAAGCTGGGAACGCCCAAGCAGGCACGTTCCCAGATAGTTGTTCCGCCTGCTCCGATTGCAACATCTGCCTGCGCCATCAAAGCAGCCATGTCGGTGCCCGATCCATGGACGCAGATCCATTTCCAATTGGCGCACCAGGCAGCCAGGGCTCCCGCATGCGGATTTGAAGCACCGACGACGAGGTCTACCTGAAGATCATCTGCGCCTATGGCAGCCAGAACTTTGAGAATCCTCAGGCTCAGGTTGGGTTTGTCCACCCCGCCAAAATATATCAGGACGCGGCGGGCAGCCGTCGCCCCGACGGGCCGCTTTTTTGCTCGCCAGTCTGCGAAATCCGGTCGAAGCAGAGCGAAGCGTGGGCCCAGCAACTTCCGGCAGGCTTGCGGCACCAGATCATCATAACGCCGGTCGCCATCGGCAACGGCATTCTGATCCAGCAGGATATCGCAGTCGTGAATTCGATCGGCGAGATCGTCGATCACCATCATCTTTTGCGCACTGGACCGAAGCCGCTGCTCCCAGCGGACGTCCAGCGCATAGTGATCGACCACCAGCCACGCGACGGGCTCGCTGTCCCGAACGGCCTGTTCAGTTTCGTCGGCGTCAACACGCCAGTCCACGCCGAGCCACGCTGCATAGGGCGATCCTGCATCGTCCCGAACAGGCGCGACCGGTTCGGCCAATTCCGTGACCGCATGCCCCAGTGCCCGGACATGCTCAATCAGGTTGCCGGGCAGGCGTCTCATAATGAACCGGCACTCGGCACCCGCTTCGACGAGGCGATTGGCAAGCGTCAGGCACCGAACAACATGCCCTGTGCCAATCTCGATCGAGGCATCGACCCGGAACGCAATTTTCATGGCGTCTAGCGTACTTTGAAAAGCGGTTCGAGCGGGTCGCAATGCAGGGCCTGCTCCAACGAGCCCTCGGCGATCACGCGAACCAGTAGGCCAAAAACCTCATCATAGACTGACAACAGGTGGGACAGGTCGGCGTCCGCGTGCGCATAGGACATGTTGTGCGTGCCGTAGGCGAGCACGCCGCGCGCGAACATCTCCTGCATGAACAGTGTCTTCAGCTGCCACAGCGAATAGGGGGCGGCATCTTTGATCGTCAGGAACGACCAGGTCGGGTCGCCGCTGATTGACAGGAAACTGTGGGCTTCGTGCTTGGCGATCAGCGCGGCAACGCCGTCGATGACCTTTTGCCCCTGCCCCCGGAGAGTCTCGATGACTGGCTCGCGCTTAAGTTTCGCGAGCGTCGCACCAGCCGCGGCCAAGGACAACGTCTCGCCGCCGAATGTGAAGGAGAAGAATACCTCTTCCATCAAACGCATGATATCCGCGCGCCCCGCGACTGCGGACAGAGGATATCCGTTGGCGAGGCCTTTGCCGAATGTGGCCAGATCAGGTGTAACGCCGAAGAGTTCCTGCGCGCCGCCGTTCGCAAAGCGGAAGCCGGTGATCGTTTCGTCGAAGATGAGCACGGCTCCGTGCGCGCGAGCCATATCCTGAACTTCCCGCAGGAAGGCAGGGTTAGGATGGGTCACATTCATCGGCTCGAGAATGACCGCCGCAAATTCGCCCGGATGCTCGGCAAAGAGGCGGTGCAACGAACTTGAGTCATTGAAGGTGAAAGGATGAGTCAGATCCCGTGTCGCCTGCGGGACCCCCCTATTCCGCGCAGTGGCACCAATGTACCAATCTTGCCAGCCGTGATAGCCACATACCGCCACTCGGTCCCGGTTCGTGAAGGCCCGCGCAATTCGCACCGCTCCGGCGGTTGCGTCCGATCCGTTTTTGGCGAACCGGACCTTTTCGGCGCACGGAACCATTTCGACGATCGCCTCCGCAACCTCCATTTCGATCCTGTGCGGCAGCGAAAAAATGACACCGTCCTCAAGCTGTGCACGAACAGCAGTCGTGACATCGGGATCATTGTAACCCAGCGTTACGGCGCAGAGGCCGTTGATGAAATCGATATACTCGTTTCCGTCGACGTCCCATACGCGTGAACCCAAGGCGCGATCTATGAAATAAGGCGAGACGCCAAGGGGATATTGCGTGAGGCTCTTGGAAAAGGTCTGTGACGCCAGCGGTATGGTCTTCAACGCGCGATCAAGCAGTGCTTCCGATTTGGCGTAACGCGAGAAATTAGAAATCATTCTGTCTTCCGCCCTTGATTTTGCGTAGCCCTCGTTGCGGCTGTGCGCGATGTTCCAACTGGCAAGTTCGCTCTCTCCGTGAAGAAGGCGAAGTATATCGTCGGTGCTAAATGCCGGATTGATAGGGTAAAGCTTCTCGTAAATCCGCGACACCACTTCATAATCGGCAGCTTCGTCGACGGTCCAGCGTAGATGAGACAGATCAGGAGTGCGCTTTAGGCTGGCGATGCGAAACCGCTCCGGCCGCTGATGGATGAACGAGGTAACGTGCTCACGCTCGGAGGAAAGGCGCGCCTCGTTCCAGGCCAGCTCGAGTACGTCGGACCGGATCACCTCAACGTCCAGCCCGTCCGGATATGTCGGTTCAACTGCGTTGGTGACGTAATCGTAATCGCCGCTGAGCGCCGTCAAAACAGCTTCATCGATCACATCGGGGTCGATTAGCGGACAATCGCCCGTCAACCGGACGATCCAGCTCGCGTCATGTCCCCGCGACGCCTGCACGAAACGGTCTAGTACATCGTCGAGGGATCCACGAAAGCACCCGACGCCAAGGGCCACACAAAGGGCGGCGATTGCATCATCATCCGCCTGATCGCTTGTGGCGACGATCAGATTGTCGATCCGATTCGCACGACGGATGCGCTCGATCTGCCGGGCCAGCATCGGCTGCCCGTACAGCGGCCGCATCACCTTGCCCGGCAAGCGCGTGGACGAAAATCGCGCCTGAAGAATCGCCAAAATGGTCATAGCACTGGGTAGGCGTCGGCGCCTTTGTGCAATATCGCGCAAACGGCGCGGTCCTGATCATCGGCAGGCCCGAGACTGAGGCCATGTTGATCGTGAGAAAATGTCAGTCTGGCAATTTCGCGATAAAGGCCAAGCCCAGAAAAGGTTGAGACATAATCCTGTTTATATGTGAATAGCTCGACATCCTGTCGGTGATGATAGCGCCTGGCGCAGGGACGGTCCGGCAGAAAGTCGGACACCACAAGCAAACCATCCGGCGCCACTAGCCGATCGATCGAAGCCACGGCCTGGGCCAGACGCTGCCGATCGATCCAGTGCAGAACAAAGCTTACAACGACGAGATCGAACTGCTCCTGAAACGGCGGTTCGTGCGCCAAGCCGAACTGGAGGTCAAGTTGCGGAAAGGCGTCCTTCCCCGCCGTGACCGCGTCCCCGCTGGCGTCAAAGCCACAGAGCCGGGAAAGTCCGGCCATCCGGCTTGCCAACCTCGCCAGCCGCCAGCCATTTGCGCAGCCGACATCACAGACTGACCGCATATTGCCAAGACGCCTCGGATCGATCTGATCCAACAATTGCAGAACTACGTCAGGCGTCGTCACACCGTCCAATGCCAACGCATTTCTGCGAAACCATGCGTTTCCTTCGGTCTGCTCAAAAACGTTGTCCTGATCGATGCTCATGCTGCGACTCTCATTCCCTTTGGCCAGAAGCGCGGATCGGTTGCACGAGCATCGGCACAAGCGAATTCGGCCCATGGCAATTCAAAGCAGTCATGCACCGCGTCCAAACAATCGTCGAGCTGTTCCCGCGTTTCGACCCCGATCACCATCATGTCGATCGGCGCCCGCGCCGCAAAGCGGAGCGCCAGCGCCACCGGGCTCTTCCCAAGTTGGCGCGCCGCCTGGTGAAGAGCAGCAAGCGGTTCTCGCAAAGCCGCAAGCGGAGCCGGCAGTTCGGCGGGATCGACAGCCACCAGGCCCTGAGCCAGTATGGATCGCGCCTGAATTCGAATATTGGCGGTCCGAAGGCGGTCAAGCCAATCGGTCCGCAGCCAGTCCTGCGCCAAAATTGAGACCGGCAGCTGGACCCAATCTACGCCTCCTCCGAGCACAGCGTCGATCTCATCGACACCGTAGACTGAGACGCCAAAAGCCCGAATGCGGCCCGCTGATCGCTCACGCTCCGCCCACTCCCTGACGGTCGATGCACGATCATCCCTCAGCCAATCTGATCGATGAAGCAAAAGTATATCGAGCGAGCTTCGACCGAGACGCGCCAAGCTCTTCGTCAGTTCATGCTCGAGGTCGTCCGGATCGCCGCTCGCATCGGCACCGACTTTCGAGCAGATGTGGAAGGCCTCGGTCGCCGCGACTTGGCCAAGCACCCGCTCAGCTTCGCCATAGGCAACGGCCGTATCAATCCAGTTGCATCCACGAATAGTCGCATGGCCGAGAATGGTCTGCACTACGGACGCGCCTACTTGGCCATTTCGATTGGCTACGCCGTAATCGAGCCCGAATTGCGCGGTGCCGATCGCAATCTCTGGCATAATTAATCCCTGCCTGTCACCAGCGCCGAAAGTGTTTGCACGACGCGGTCCTGCTGCGCCTCGGTGAGATCTGCGAACATTGGCAGCGAAATCGCTCGCCGATAATAAGCCTCCGCTACCGGGAAGTCACCCTCGCGGAATCCCAGATTCTGATAGTAGGGCTGAAGGTGCACTGGAATATAATGGACCTGAACGCCTATGCCAGCCTTGCGCAAACCGTCAAAAACGAGCTTCCGCAGCGCAGCCTCCGTCTGAACAACATAAAGGTGCCAAGCGGACACGCTGTCGTCGTGCTGATGCGGGCGCTTGACCGGAACATTTTCCAGCAGCCGGTTATAGCGGCTGGCCAGCGACCTACGGCGACCCAGAAACGTCGGCAGTCGCTGCAGCTGACTTGCACCGAGCGCCGCCTGAAGCTCGGTCATGCGGTAGTTGTAGCCCAAGGCCTGCTGTTCATAATACCAGTCTCCGTCACACGGCATGACGAATTCGCTCGCTTCCTTCGTGATACCGTGCGTTCGAAGTCTAGCGAGGCTTGCAGCAAGCTCCGAATCGTTCGTCACAGCAGCACCGCCTTCACCGGTCGCAATGATCTTTACGGGATGAAAGCTGAAAATCGTGATGTCTACGCCCGGCAGACTGCCCACCAGCTGGCCGCGATAGCTGGAGCCAAACGCGTGTGACGCGTCATCGATCAAAGCGAAGCCATATTGGGACTTAAGTTCGACCAGCGCCGACCAGTTGCAGGGTTGACCTGCAAAGTCCACCGCGGCCACGACGTCCGGCAGTCTCCCAGCATCCTTCGCAGCCTGAAGCTTCTCTTCGAGAGCTGCTACCGAAATCGTGTAGGTCGCCGGGTCAATATCCACAAAATCGACATCGGCGTTGCAGTACCGTGCACAATTTGCCGTGGCTACGAAGGTGTTGGGGACAGTCCAAAGCAGCTTGCCCGGACCCATACCCAGCGCCAGACACGCAATATGAAGCGCGGACGTGGCACTGTTCACAGCGACCGCAAAACGCGCATTGCACAACGCTGCGATGCCCTCCTCGAATTCACCGATCACGGGGCCTTGGGTCAGAAAGTCCGACCGCAACCTCTCAACCACGGCAGCCACATCGCTTTCATCGATGCTCTGCCGACCATAAGGAATGAAGTCGCTAGACATGGAGCTCGGTGCTCACCAACTGCTGCAATTCCGCGATCGTCAGGAAGTGAGGGTTGGCACCACTATGATAACTGAACGAGTCTGAAACCTGAGTTCCTGGATTGCACCCGCTTTCCAGACGGAACTTTTCAATATCCCATAGCGGGGTCGAGGGCAGAATCACGAAATAATCGTCGAACTCGATGGTGCTGAGAGCGTCCGTTGCCGTGATCATTTCCTCATGGAGCTTTTCACCGGGGCGAATACCCACTACGCGCATCTCACAATCGGGGGCCACGGCCGTTGCCACGTCAAGAATCTTGTAAGACGGAATTTTGGGCACGAACAGTTCGCCGCCCCACATGCGCTCGAGACAGGCAAGCACAAAATCAACACCTTGTTGCAGCGTGATGCTGAACCGAGTCATACGCTCGTCGGTAATCGGCAGAGCGCCCGCCTCACGTTGCTGAAGAAAAAAGGGAACAACACTACCCCGGCTGCCAAGAACATTGCCGTAGCGCACCACCGAAAAGCGCACGTCGTGACGGCCAGTATAATTGTTCGCGGCGATGAACAGCTTGTCGGAACAGAGCTTCGTCGCGCCATAAAGATTGATCGGCGCCGCCGCCTTGTCAGTGCTCAGCGCTATGACGCGCTTGACGCCGTTTCGCCTACAGGCATCAATAACGTTCTGGCCGCCTATGACGTTCGTTTTGATTGCCTCAAACGGATTGTACTCCGCGGCAGGAACCTGCTTGAGGGCGGCAGCATGAACCACCACGTCTATGGACTCCATCGCCATTTCAAGCCGATGCAAATCACGAACATCACCGATAAAGAAGCGCAATCTATGCAGATTCGATTTAAATGGCTCCATGGTCGCCATTTCGAATTGCTTTAACTCATCACGACTGAAAACAACGATGCGCTCCACATCAGTGTTATTCAGTATCGTCTCGACAAACCTTTTTCCAAAAGAACCAGTTCCACCAGTTATCAGAATAGATTTAGCATTTAACATAGCTGTACGCGGTCTTTCTCAGAATCTTGTGACGGTCCGGAGTAGCTTTCCATGCAGCTATCGGCGCCAAAGGCATGGGCCTGCTACAACCTGGCAAGGCGAACTACAAGAGATACATCCTTGAAAATAACGGCCACGGATCCGCTCTCGCACGAACTGCCTAGCCAATATCGTCGCTATCTGCCGGGAACCTGCGCCCACCTTCCGCCGCCGCCTCAACCTTTCGCAACAGCATTTCAAGCGTAGAGCGCTCATCAATCGAAAATCCACTCAGCAACGCCCGCTCCATCGCCAGCGCCTCGGGCGCAATCTCCGCATAGAGCCCTCGCCCCTCCGCGGTCAGCGACAGGAAGTGCGATCGCCCGTCCTCGCCATTGGGCGCCGCCGCGACCAGCTCGCGCGCGATCAGCGCCTTCGCCGCCCTGCTGACGTTGATCTTGTCCATCCGCGTCGCCCGCGTCAGCGCCTGCGGGGTCATCCGGTCATGCTCGGCCAGAATCGCGATCAGTCGCCACTCGGTGATCTTCAGATTAAAGCGCTTGCGATAGGTCCTCGCGATGCGACTGCTCACCGCATTGGAAGCCACCGACAGTCGGTAGGGCAGGAAATGGTCGAGCTTCAGCGTTACCGGCGGCTGTTCGTGATCGTCGCGCATGTCGTCGCTTTTACCCCCGCCGCGCGTTGACAGAAGAGGGATTCTGCATGTAGTTGCATTTGAAACTTTCATGACATCGGAGTCGATTCCATGGCCACCCCCGTCACCCCGCACGACAACCCGCTCGGCCTGGACGGTTTCGAGTTCGTCGAGTTCACCGGCCCCGATCCCGAGGCGCTCGCCGGGCTGCTGACCGCGATGGGCTTCACGCATGTCGCGACGCACAAGACCAAGAATGTCCGCCGCTATGCGCAGGGCGACATCAATTTCCTGCTCAACATGGAGCCCAGTGGCCAGGTCGCCGAGTTCCGCGAACAGCATGGCCCATCGGCCAATGCGATGGCGTTCCGCGTGGCTGATGCCGACAGGGCGCTCAAGCTTGCGGTCGAGCGCGGCGCGATCGAGGTCAAGGCCGAGCGCGGCCCCGGCGAGCTCGATATCCCCGCGATCGAGGGGATCGGCGGCGCCAATCTGTACCTGGTCGACAAATATGGCGACGAGACGATCTACGACACCGATTTCGAGCCTGTTCCGGGCGCGGGCGTCAACGACAACAGCGTCGGCCTCCACACGCTAGACCACCTGACGCACAATCTGAAGCGCGGCCGGATGAACTATTGGGCCGACTATTACGAACGCATCTTCAACTTCCGCGAGATCCGCTATTTCGACATCGAGGGCAAGCAGACCGCGCTCGTCTCCAAGGCGATGACCGCGCCCGACGACAAGATCCGCATTCCCTTGAACGAAAGCCAGGACGAACATTCGCAGATCGAGGAATTCATCAAGGATTACAAAGGCGAAGGCATCCAGCACCTCGCGCTCGCCACCGACAATATCTTCGAGACGGTCGACAGACTGCGTGCAAACGGCATCCGCTTCCAGGACACGATCGACACCTATTTCGACCTGATCGACAAGCGCCTGCCCGGCCACGGCCATGACGTGGAGCAGATGCGGAAGCGCAAGATCCTGATCGACGGCTCGCCCGAGACGGGCGAAGGTCTGCTGCTCCAGATCTTCACTGAGAACATGGTCGGCCCGATCTTCTTCGAGATCATCCAGCGCAAGGGCAACCAGGGCTTCGGCGAGGGCAATTTCAAAGCGCTGTTCGAATCGATCGAACTCGACCAGATTCGCCGCGGCGTGCTTCCCGCGAAGGAAGAGGCATAATAGGTTTGGAGAGGGGAGCGCTAGAATGCTGCAACAGGTTCAGCGCGACACCGTGAACGCCGAAGCCGGATATATGTCCGGCTTCGGCAACCACTTTGCGACCGAGGCGGTGGCGGGCGCCCTGCCCGAGGGCCAGAACTCACCGCAAAAGACGCCGTTCGGCCTTTATGCCGAGCAGCTTTCGGGCAGCGCCTTCACCGCGCCCCGTGGCGAGAACCGGCGGAGCTGGCTCTACCGGCTGCGACCTTCGGCCAATCACCCGCCATACAAGCCTTATGGCGCGCCGCGCGAGCCCGAGCAGTCCGCCCTGCCGCCGAGCCCCAATCGGCTGCGCTGGGATCCGCAGGCTTATCCGGAAGACCTGGTCGATTTCATCGACGGCCTTCTCCGCTGGGCGGGCAACGGCAGCCCCCTCGAACAGATCGGCGCCAGCATCCATCTCTATGTGGCAACGGCGTCGATGGAGCGCCGCTGCTTCTACAGCGCCGATGGCGAGATGCTCATCGTTCCGCAGGAAGGCGCGCTCCGGCTCGTCACCGAAATGGGGGTGATCGAGGCGAAACCCGGCGAGGTTGCGCTGATACCCCGTGGCGTGCGTTTTCGCGTCGAGCTGATCGACGGCCACGCGCGCGGCTATATCTGCGAGAACCATGGGAGCCATTTCCGGCTTCCCGATCTGGGGCCGATCGGCTCCAACGGACTCGCAAACCCGCGGGACTTCCAGACGCCGGTCGCCGCCTTCGAGGATGTGGACGAGCCCACCGAAGTGATCCAGCGCTATGCCGGCAACCTCTGGGCGACGACTTTCGATCACTCGCCGCTAGACGTCGTCGCCTGGCACGGCAATCTTGCGCCGCTGAAATACGACCTCGCGCGCTTCAACACGATGAACACGGTCAGCTACGACCATCCCGATCCGTCGATTTTCACCGTGCTCACCTCCCCCAGCGACACGCCAGGCACCGCCAATTGCGATTTCGTGATCTTCCCGCCGCGCTGGATAGTCGCCGAACACAGCTTCCGCCCGCCCTGGTTCCACCGCAACGTGATGAGCGAGTTCATGGGACTGATCCACGGCGCCTATGACGCCAAGGCCGGGGGCTTCGCGCCCGGCGGCGCATCCCTGCACAACTGCATGTCCGGCCATGGACCCGACCAGGCGAGCTATGACGGCGCGGTCAAGGCCGACCTCAAGCCGTACAAGATCGACAACACCATGGCCTTCATGTTCGAGACGCGGCTGCCGATTCTGCCCAGCATCGCGGCAATGCAGTCGCCGACATGCCAGCTCGACTATGACGATTGTTGGACGGGGTTCGAAAAGGCCAAGCTGCCCTGATGCAGGTGCCTGTCACGCCACATCGGCGGATGGACCCGGCAACCACCACTTTCGCGCCCGCAACTAATCCTCGCTTCGCATTTTGCGGCGCCCCCCTATTTCGGGGTAGCCCAACGCCGTGCTTGCACGCGATGCAAGGGCGTTCAACTCTGGGTGGCGATGACAGGTGAAGGCGTGACCTCCAAGACACTTACCCATCTCGAGCGTCTCGAGGCGGAGAGCATCCATATCATGCGCGAAGTCGTCGCGGAGGCCGAACGCCCCGTGATGCTCTACAGCGTCGGCAAGGATTCGGCGGTGATGCTGCATCTGGCGCGCAAGGCCTTCTACCCCTCGCCGCCGCCCTTCCCGCTGCTGCACGTCGACACGACCTGGAAGTTCCAGGACATGTACCGGCTACGCGACCGCATGGCGGCGGAAAGCGGCATGGAGTTGCTCGTCTATCAGAACCCCGAGGCGAAGGCGCGCGGGATCAACCCGTTCGATCACGGCCCGCTCCACACCGACATGTGGAAGACCGAGGGACTGAAGCAGGCGCTCGACCATTATGGCTTCGACGCGGCCTTTGGCGGGGCCAGGCGCGACGAAGAAAAGAGCCGCGCCAAGGAGCGCGTGTTCTCGTTCCGCTCGGCCAATCATCGCTGGGATCCCAAGAATCAGCGGCCCGAGCTCTGGCGCCTCTACAACGCAAAAAAGGCGAAGGGCGAAAGCATCCGCGTCTTCCCGATCTCCAACTGGACCGAGCTCGACATCTGGCAATATATCCAGTTGAACGACATCCCGATCGTGCCGCTCTATTTCTCGGCGCCGCGCCCGACCGTCGAGCGCGACGGGCTGCTCCTCATGGTCGACGACGAACGCTTCCCGCTGAAGGAAGGCGAGGTTCCCGTCGAACGCTCGATCCGATTCCGCACGCTCGGTTGCTATCCGCTTACCGGTGCGGTCGAGAGCGCGGCATCAACGCTTTCCGAGGTGATCCAGGAGATGCTGCTCACCACCACCTCAGAACGTCAGGGGCGCGCGATCGACAAGGATGCGGGTGACGCGAGCATGGAGAAGAAGAAGCAGGAGGGGTATTTCTGATGGCGGACGCATCCTCCTACAAGGCCGATGCGCTCATCGCCGAGGACATCCATGCCTATCTGGCGCAGCACCAGAACAAGTCGCTGCTGCGCTTCATCACCTGCGGCAGTGTCGATGACGGCAAATCCACGCTGATCGGGCGGCTGCTTTATGACTCGAAGATGATCTTCGAGGATCAGCTCGCCGCGCTCGAGGCGGATTCGAGGCGCGTCGGCACGCAGGGGCAGGAGATCGATTTCGCGCTGCTCATCGACGGCCTTGCCGCCGAGCGCGAACAGGGCATCACGATCGACGTCGCCTACCGCTTCTTCGCGACCGAAAAACGCAAGTTCATCGTCGCTGACACGCCGGGGCACGAGCAATATACGCGTAACATGGTGACGGGCGCCTCGACCGCCGACCTCGCGGTCATCCTGATCGACGCACGCAAGGGCGTGCTCACCCAGACCCGGCGCCACAGCTACCTCGCCCACCTGATCGGCATCCGCAACATCGTGCTCGCGGTCAACAAGATGGATCTGGTCGATTACGACCGCGCGGTCTTCGATGCGATCGTCAGGGATTACCGCGAATTCGCAACCAGCATCGGCATCGCCGATTTCACCGCAATCCCGATCTCGGGCATCAGGGGCGACAACATCACAACTGCCCCCTCGGCCAGCACGCCCTGGTACGGCGGACCGTCGCTGATCGCGCATCTCGATACGGTCCCGGTCGATGCAACGATCGATCAGGCCAAGCCCTTCCGCATGCCCGTCCAGTGGGTGAACCGGCCCAATCTCGACTTCCGCGGCTTTTCCGGGCTGATCGCGAGCGGCACCGTGAGGCCGGGCGACACGATCCGCGTCATTCCCTCAGGCAAAACTTCGACCGTTGCGCGCATTGTCACCATGGAAGGCGATCTCGACGAGGCGGTCGCCGGCCAGTCGGTGACGCTGACGCTGGCCGACGAGATCGACTGCTCGCGCGGCGACGTCATCGCGACCGCGGAAAACCCGCCCCAGGCCGCCGACCAGTTCGAAGCGACGATCGTCTGGATGGCCGATGAGGAGATGCTTCCCGGCCGCCCCTATTGGCTCAAGCTCGGCACCCAGACGGTGACCGCGAGCGTTCAGCACCCCAAATATCAGGTCAACGTCAACACGCTCGAGCATCTCGCCGCCAAGACGCTCGACCTCAACGCCATCGGCGTCGCCAACCTCTCGACCGACAAGCCGCTCGTGTTCGAGTCCTATGAGGCCAATCACGATCTTGGTGGCTTCGTCCTGATCGACAAGCTGACCAATGCCACGGTGGCGGCGGGCATGATCCACTTCGCGCTCCGCCGAGCCGAGAACGTCCATTGGCAGGCGATCGACATCACCCGCGAGAACCACGCCAGCCTCAAGAACCAGAAGGCCGCGGTGCTGTGGTTCACCGGGCTTTCGGGCGCGGGCAAGTCGACGATCGCCAATCTCGTCCAGAAGCGGCTGCACCGGATGAACCGGCACACCTATCTTCTCGACGGTGACAATGTTCGCCACGGGCTGAACAAGGACCTTGGCTTCACCGATGCTGATCGCGTCGAGAATATCCGGCGTGTCGGCGAGGTCGCGAAGCTCATGGCCGATGCCGGTCTGATCGTGATAACCGCCTTCATCTCACCCTTCCGATCAGAACGGCGGATGGTGCGCGACATGATGCCCGCCGGCGAATTCATCGAGGTGCATATCGATACCCCGCTCGCCGAAGCCGAGGCACGCGACGTCAAGGGCCTTTACAAGAAGGCGCGTGCGGGCAAGCTCAAGAACTTCACGGGCATCGACAGCCCCTATGAGGCACCCGAAAACGCGGAAATCCGCATCGACACGACGAAGATGACGCCGGATCAGGCCGCCGAACTGATCGTGGAAAGGCTGCTCGGGTGAACGACGCGCTGCTCGCCCATCAACTCGCCGAACAGGCCGGCGCGCTGCTGCTGCAGCTTCGCGCCGCGCGGCCCGCGGGCGGCAAGGAATTGGGCAAGGAAGGCGACCGCGCCGCCAACTGCTTCATCCTCGATCGGCTGCGCGCCGAACGCGCCGGCGACGCGATCCTGTCAGAGGAGGAAAAGGACAATGTCGCCCGCTGCGCGGTCAGCCGCGTATGGGTAATCGACCCCCTCGACGGCACGCGCGAATATTCGGAAGGCCGCAACGACTGGGCGGTCCATGTTGCGCTTGCCGTGAATGGCGTGCCAACGGTGGGCGCAGTGGCGCTGCCGGGGCTGGGCCTTACGCTCGCATCCGACGCCCCCCCCACGCTCTGCCCCGAGGCCCGGCCGCTACGCATGCTCGTCAGCCGCACCCGCCCCGCGGCCGAGGCAGTGTCGATCGCCGAGAGCCTCGGCGCGGCGCTCGTGCCGATGGGCTCGGCGGGTGCCAAGGCAATGGCGGTGGTGCGCGGCGAAGCCGATATCTATCTGCACACCGGCGGCCAGTATGAATGGGACAATTGCGCGCCCGCGGCCGTCGCGCTCGCCGCGGGTCTCCACGTCTCGCGCATCGACGGCAGCCCGCTCGTCTACAACTGCGAGAACCCGTACCTGCCCGACCTGCTCATCTGCCATCGCGAGCGTGCCGCCGAGATTCTTCACCTGGTCGCGGGCTGTACCACCCCCTGAGACATTTTGCCTCAGCGCCAGCCTCTTGAGATCGTGCGGTCAAAGGCGCATTAGCGTCGGGCGAGGGCCAAGCCCTTCGATCCCCGACGAACCGGGGACCGTCCTTCAAGGGGATGGCTATGTTCGACAATGCCGACGCACTGCTGCTCGCACGCATCCAGTTCGCCTTCACGGTCAGCTTTCACTTCATCTTCCCCTCCTTCTCGATAGGGCTCGCCAGCTATCTCGCGGTGCTCGAAGGGCTGTGGCTCCGGACGGGCAAGACGCTCTATCTCGACCTGTTCAAATACTGGATGAAGATCTTCGCGGTCGCCTTCGCCATGGGCGTCGTCTCGGGTATCGTCATGTCCTATCAGTTCGGCACCAACTGGTCGGTATTCTCTGACAAGGCCGGTGGCGTGATCGGGCCGCTCATGGCCTATGAGGTGCTGACGGCCTTCTTCCTCGAGGCGGGGTTCCTCGGCGTCATGCTTTTCGGGATGAAAAAGGTCGGCAAGGGTCTGCACTTCACCGCGACGCTGATGGTGGCGCTAGGCACCTTCATCTCCGCCTTCTGGATCCTTTCGGCCAATAGCTGGATGCAGACGCCCGTCGGGCACGAGATCAACGCTGCGGGCCAGTTCGTTCCCGGCGAAAGCTGGTGGGTGATCATCTTCAATCCCAGCTTCCCCTATCGCCTCGTCCACACCGTGATCGCGGCCTATCTCACCACTGCGCTCGTCGTGGGCGGCGTCGGCGCCTGGCACCTGCTGCGCGACCGGACCAACGCGCATGCGCGCAAGATGTTCTCGATGGCGATGTGGATGGCCGCGCTCGTAGCCCCCGTCCAAGTCCTCGTCGGCGATCAGCACGGGCTCAACACGCTCGAGCATCAGCCGGTGAAGATCATGGCGATGGAGGGCCATTATGAGAGCCACCCGGAGGGGGCGCCTCTCTACCTGTTCGGCATCCCCAATCCGGATCAGAAACGCCTCGATTGGGCGATCGAAATTCCGAAGCTCGGCTCGCTCATCCTGAAGCACGATCCGGACGCGCCGCTGGCGGGGCTGGATACGGTTCCCGACGACAAGGAACCGCCTGTCAGCATCATTTTCTGGTCGTTCCGGATCATGGTGGGGATCGGGACGCTCATGCTCGCGCTCGGGCTGTGGAGCCTTGTCGCGCGCTGGCGCAAGTCGCTCTACGACTGGCCGCTGCTCCACCGCTTCGCGCTCCTGATGGCGCCGTCGGGCTTCGTCGCGGTGATCGCGGGCTGGGTCACGACCGAGGTCGGTCGCCAACCCTATACCGTCTATGGATTGCTCCGCACCGCAGACTCGGTGTCACCGCTTGCCGCACCCGCTGTCGCGACTTCGCTTATCGCCTTCGTGGTCGTCTATTTCGCGGTGTTCGGCATCGGCACCTGGTACATCCTGAAGCTGATGCACAAGCCGCCGCACACCGACGAGGAACCGCTCGAGGCCGCGCCCATCCGGACCGCCGGCATCACCCCCGCAAGCTCGGTGGAGGCAGCGTCATGAGCGACGTCAATTTCGATCTCGCCACGATCTGGGCCTTCATCATCGCCTTCGGCGTCTTCGCCTATGTCGTGATGGACGGCTTCGATCTCGGCATCGGCATCCTCTTCCCGGTGTTCGGGGTGGGGACCGAGCGCGATACCGCGATGAATTCGGTCGCGCCCGTCTGGGACGGCAACGAGACCTGGCTCGTGCTCGGCGGCGGCGGCCTCATGGCCGCCTTCCCGCTCGCCTATGCGATCGTCATGCCCGCACTCTACCCCCCCATCATCGCGATGCTGCTCGGGCTCATCTTTCGCGGCGTCGCCTTCGAGTTCCGCTGGCGTGATCCGGGTCACCGCGCCTTCTGGGATTTCGCCTTCACCGCGGGTTCCTTTACCGCCGCACTGGCGCAGGGGATCACGCTCGGCGCGCTGCTGCAGGGCATCACTGTGGTCGATCGCGCCTATGCGGGCGGCTGGCTCGACTGGCTCACCCCCTTCAGCCTCCTGACCGGGATTAGCGTCGCGATCGGCTATGCGCTGCTCGGTGCCACCTGGCTCATCATGAAGACCGAGGGCGCGGTGCAGGCGCATGTCTGGCGGCTCGCCTGGATCCTCGGTCCCGCCACGCTGATTGCCATCGCTGCGGTCAGCCTCGCCACGCCCTTTCTTGGTTCAACCTACTGGCAGCGCTGGTTCGAAATGCCCAATGTGCTGTTCGCGGCGCAGGTACCCCTGCTCGTCGCGATTGCCTCGGTGCTCTTCCTCATCGCACTGCGCAAGAGATGGGAACGCGCGCCCTTCCTGATCGCGCTCTTCATCTTTCTGCTGTGCTTTGTCGGGCTCGGGATCAGCATGTTCCCCTATGTCGTGCCTGGCAGCGTGACGATCTGGGATGCCGCCGCGTCCGAGCGCAGCCAGATTTTCATGCTGATCGGCGCGGGGCTGATGATCCCGCTGATCCTAGCCTATACCGGATGGTCCTACTGGGTCTTCCGCGGCAAGGTCGCCCATGAGGGCTATCATTGATGGACAGCGAAGTCCCCGCCCCGCTGTGGAAGCGCCTCGGTTGGATGGTGCTGATCTGGGCGAGCAGCGTTGCAGCACTCGGCCTCGTGGCAATGCTGATCCGGCTCTGGCTCAGATGGTAGCAGGCAATAAAAAACCCCGCATCTCGGCGGTTTTTTTAAAATGGTGGGCGTGGCAAGGATTGAACTTGCGACCCCTGCGATGTCAACACAGTGCTCTACCACTGAGCTACACGCCCACTCGAGGAGGCGGGCTTTAGCGGGGCCTACTGACTCGCGCAAGTCACTTCTCCAAAAAAGTTGCCATCGTAAATTCAGGTTGTTGGTAAGTAACAGAGTGTGACTACGGTCCAGATCGTTCAAATCCGGAACGCGACGGTGGCGAGGCTTACGGCTGAGAGGAAGTTTGTGCATCGCATTTCACGCAGCCAATAGCCGGAAGCTGCTCCCGCTCGCCCGTTCACCGCCGCAATCCAACGCGGCGCGTGCCACGCTCCCGACCACACCGGGACCCACTAAACCCATAGCGCCTGCCGCGTCAGCGAGTTCGATCAATCCGGCTTCAATGAGGCCGCGCTTCGCGCCTGCCACTCAGATCAGCGCCGCGCGACCTCACAGAAACCTCCAGATTCCCGAAGCGCTGGAAGTATGATTCAGGGCGTGGATGTGGACCGAAGAGAGCCGAGGCCGGGAGGCTGCGATTGCGCGCAAGACGAAGCGCTATCCGTGTGATTTGACCGATGAGGAATGGGAGCGGATCGCGCCGCTGATGCCCAGGCCCGGACGGCGTGGCCGTCGGCGCGAGGTGGATTTCCGCGAGGTGATCAACGCGGTGCGCTATCTGGTGCGCTCGGGGTGCGGATGGCGGATACTGCCCATTCATTTCGGGCCGTGGCAGACGGTCTACAGCTGGTTTCGCGAACTAGCGCGGCGCTTCCTGTTCCAGACGATCCACGATGCTGAGATGATTCTTGACCGCGAACGGCAGAGCCGCGAACAGAGCCCAAGCGCGGCTGTCATCGACAGCCAGTCGATCAAGGCGCCTCATGCACAAGCACGGGGCTATGACGCGGGCAAAAAGATCGTCGGGCGCAAGCGCCATATCGCGGTCGACACCGACGGACGGCTCTTGATGGTCAAGCTGACCCCCGCCGACATCGCCGACAGCGGGGGCACAGGCGATATTGGACGGCATCCGCAAGCGCTGGCCCTGGGTCAAGCAGCTCTTCGCCGATGGGGCCTATGACCGCCTCAAGCTGATGGACAAGGCCAGCTATCTCGACTTCATCGTCGAGATCATCCGCCGCTCGGATGACCAGAAAGGCTTCAGGGTGCTGCCCCGGCGATGGGGTGTCGAGCGTACATTCGGCTGGATGATCCGGTGGTGGCGCCTTGTGCGTGATTACGAGCAGTGCATCGACGTCTCGCAGGCCATGATCATGGTCGCCATGGGCGGCATCATGCTACGCAGAAACGCTCATCCGTGATTTTCCAAACGGATTCTTAGACCCTAACGCGGGGAGCTTCAGGTTAAGGTCTTGTAATGACGTATCCCGGACGCAATGCGCTGCCAAGCAACAGTCCGATTGTCAGGGCCACCATCATCGATGGATATAACCAGAAAAAAATTCCATCCAATAAAGACATCAACAAAAGAGCATTTAAAGCAAAAAAGCTCGGCAATAAATCAGCCGTATATTCACGAGTCTTACGGAGTGAATACCACCAAGCAGCTGCCAAAAGTCCGAGGGCACAAACAGCGCCAATGACACCCCATTGCACAAGAAATTGAAATATTAAATTATGAGGATGAAAACCAGTCTCCTTAGGCACAACCAAGATATATTGCCCCTCGCCGTAGCCAAACAAAGGCCGTTGACCTACCGCTTGGAGGCTCCTTTTCCAAAGATCAGGTCTGCCGGAAGCAATGACTGTTGCATTTTCTGAAGCGAAGGAGAAAATCATTCGGCGTATGCCATAAGCCCAATGCGGAGGGACATATACTAACGACATTAATGCGCCACCTATCATGCTGCAAATCCATGCACTCACCAGCCTTATTCGAGGGACCAACGGCAATAACAAGATCGCAATCATGCATGTTCCGAAAAGTGCCACAACAGGATTTCGAGATCCGGACCAGAACATCAGCGTAGTGAAGATCGTGCTGGCAAGCACCCAGCCCCAATAGTGACGGCGATCGCCGGCTAATGTTGCAAGCGCAATTGAAGCGCTGGCACCAACGATAATGAAAAATCCCACAAATCGGATGTTCGAGACCGCCAGCCCGAAATGCAGCCATTCGAAATGCGCCGGATCACGTATATGCGCGACGTACACAATCAAGAGCAGTACATAGAGCAGCAAACCCGCAACGATTAAGACCCAGATATCTCGATCGAACGGTACGGACATCTGGGCCACCAACCCCGCGACGGACAGGCCAAAGCAGATATGAATGAGGGTCGCATTGGTGCGCAGAATTGCACTTGCCGGGTCAGGCGCTACGAACATTGCGGTCCCGAGTGCGATCGCGATCAAGACAACCAAAGCCGACTGGGCAGGTATGGGCATGCCCCGAAAGATTGCGACCAGCCGAACGCCCCGTGCCATGGCCATGCCGATCACCACGGCTTCGATGATCAAGACGGGCAACGAGAAGAAGCGCAACCATATCTGGACGGCATAGTGATAATTCTGCGGGCCCCAGGTAACGGCCGCCATGATGACCGGGGCCAATGCGAGCAGCACCCATGGCGGCTCGAAGGTTGACCGGGCGCGCATTGGCACCGCCGAATCGTCGGAAACTGCTTCGCCCGACGCCATGCCGTTCATTGTTGCCCCCAAGTTCCCGCTCTGTAACGCGGCAGATCATCCCACGGCCATGGTTTCCAACCTGTTAACCCGCGTCGCGTGTATGCGCGTTCTGCCTGTCGGAGGCAGCCCCTTTCTCCGGGCTCGGCGTGTCTCACTTCATTCGCGAAAGAGTCAGACGTTCCCCGTCGCGCTTCCGACCTCGAACATCCGGTCCACCTCGGCCACCAGATCGCGCAGGTGGAAGGGCTTGGAGAGCACCTTGGCCTGCGGCACGGCCTTGCCGGCCTTCAGCGTGACCGCGGCGAAGCCCGTGATAAACATCACGCGCGTCTCGGGGGCGATGATCCCTGCCTTTTGCGCCAGCTCGATGCCGTCCATCTCGGGCATGACGATGTCGGTGAGCAGCAAGTCGAAGCGCTCGGTTTCGAGCAGCGGTATCGCCGCGGTGCCGCGATCGACCGCGCTGACATGATAGCCCGCCTTTTCGAGCGCGCGCGCGAGATATTCGCGCATCGCGTCATCGTCTTCGGCAAGCAGAATGCGGACCATGAACCACCCCAACGACAAAATCGCGCCCGCGAATGCAGTCTCGCGGGCGACGCTCTTCATTATGCGCCGTACACTTAATTTTTTCCAGCTTTTCGAGATCGGCTGCACGATTGCAAGCTGCGGCACGCTTGTCTAGCGTCGATTCATGGCCGCCCCCGCAATGCCGTCCTTCACCGTTCTTGGCTCCCCAACACCGCGCCTGCCCGTGATCCTGTCAGTTCCGCACGCGGGCCGTGACTATCCCCAGGCGCTGCTCGACGCGAGCCGGCTCCCTCGCAAGCGGCTCGAGCAGCTTGAGGATCGCCATGCCGACATGCTCGTTCGCAAGGCGGTCGCGGCGGGTTTCAGCGCGATCGTCGCGCATCGTGCGCGGGCATGGATCGACCTCAACCGCCATGAGCGAGAGATCGATCCCGACATGATCGATCCCAAGATGCGACGCGAGGCGCTGGTCCGGTCGCCCAAGGTCGCGGGCGGGCTGGGCCTGGTGCCCAGACGGCTGCGCGATGGTGGCGACATATTGCACGGTCGCGTCTCGCGCGCCGATCTGGACCGACGTATCATCGAGGACCACCGCCCCTATCATGCGCGGCTTGCGGATCTGCTGGCGCGTGCACGCGATCGCTTCGGCGTCGCGATCCTGCTCGACGTCCATTCGATGCCACCGCTTGGCCGCGGCGCCGCGCAGATCGTGCTGGGTGATCGCTTCGGCGAGAGCGCAGCGGCGCGCTACGCCGCACTGCTCGGCGAGATTGCATCGGGTGCGGGCTACAACACCGTGAACAACATACCCTATGCGGGCGGCCATATCCTCGCGGCGCACGCCCGGATGGAACGCAACGTCCATGCGCTCCAGCTCGAAATCGATCGGTCGCTCTATCTGGAAGACGATCTCCGGAACCCGCTCGCCGCGCTTGGCGGAATCGATTCGCTGGTGGCGACAATGGCCGAGGCACTGAGCGCCGAGTCGCTGAGCAAGCACGACGCGCTTGCCGCCGAATAAAAAACCACCCCGCGCTTATGAGCACGAGGTGGCCAAGGTTCAGGGAGGAACACGCCAAGCGGCGTGTTAATGTGGGACCGCGAAAGGGGGAGCACGGTCACCGCATCAACAGCAAGATAGGACGACCCACAGCCGCTTTCAAGATGGTTGATTTACGGATTTCACGCGGTCGCGGGCACGTTCCGCCGCAGCTGCGACGACCTCCCGGTTGCAGGCGCCGCAGCCCAAAGATCTGGCGATTTCGGGCGGATAGATTTTGGCTCCAAACAAAAAAGCCGCCGCCCCGGGATGGTCGAGGCGGCGGCTTTCAATGTCGGCGCCACTGCGGGCGCGATGGCACTGCGCCTCAGGCGGCCGCGGAGAGCGGAACCTTGCCTGCGGCCATCTGCTTCTGGAACAGCTCGCTCATCAGCGAGAGCGAGAAGATGTGCGCGAACAGCAGCGGCAGGATGCCGTTGCCGATCATCTTGCGCGCCTGATCGCCGCGCAGTTCGCGCAGTTTTTCTTCCGAGATCATCTGGAAGCCCCGATAGATGAAGGGCTTGTCCGAATCGCCGGGCTGGATCGTGACTTCGCCGTCGATCAGCAGATTGGCTTCCTTGACCTCCTGCATGAAGGCCTGGGTGCGCTGCCAGCTCTGTTCCCACTGTTCGCAGAAGTTGAGCACGGCCTTCACGGGCTCGCCGATCTCGCCATTGTCGAACAGCGGCTGGCCCTCCTCGAAATCGCCTACCACGCCCGCGGTCGGGTCGAAGCAGAGCGAAAGGTCGTCGCTGTCGGGGCGCAGGCGCGCCAGCATGAAGGGATAGCGGCGGATATAGGCCGGGACATAGGGACGATCGATCAGCTTGCCGTCAGCGTCGACGAACATGTTGACGCCTTCGTTGAGGCCCATGAGTGCCAGCGGCACCGGATCCTCGCCCGACGAGAAGACGATCGGGTAAAAGCGCTGGGCATGAACGAACTCGTCGATGGCGATCGGAACGGCGTGCTGGCCGACGATCCAGGGCGCGTTTTCGACATTGCGCGCCTTCCAGTCCTTGTGCTCGCTGGTCGATAGCGGAACCAGATCATTGAACAAAAGCGGAAGATTCTTCGCCTGCGGCGCGCTGGCCATTTTACCATTCTCCTGAAAACACGTGTTCTAAATAGCCCGTCGGGCAGATTTTGATTGCGTCGTTTATGGCGCTGTTTCGTCCGTTGCAAGCGGGACGAGCTTTCCGGGGTTGAGCAGGCCCGCCGGATCGAACGCCGCCTTGATGGCACGAAGCGCCATCAATCGCGCGGGATCGCACAGCCGTGCATGTTCGGCGAGCTTCATCTGGCCGATTCCATGCTCGGCCGAAATCGAGCCACCCGCCGCAACGACAAGATCATGGACGTGTGGGCTGATGATGGCGCCCGCGTCTTTCTGCCAATCCGGGGGCGGATTGGCGGGCGCGCGGACGTGGAAATGGACATTGCCATCGCCCAGATGGCCAAAGGCGCTGGCGTTGACGCCAGGATAGGCGCTCCGCATCTCTTCGGCCGCGGCAAGCATGAAATCGGGCATCGCCGCGACTGGCACCGAAATGTCGTGCTGTAGCGCGGGACCGTTGGCACGTTCCGCCTCGGAGATCGAATCGCGTAGCTTCCAGAACGCCTCGGCCTGGGTTTCGCTCGCTGCGATCGTCGCATCGCGGCATAGCCCCTCGGCAAAGGCGGCCTCGAGCAGCGCCTCGAGTTGCGCCGCAGGTTCCCCTGCCGCCGCGTCGGACCGATCGAGCTCGACGAGCACGTGCCAGGGATGCTCGCCGACAAGCGGCGCGCGCGTACCCGGGATATGCTTGAGGACGAGCGCCAGCGAATCGGCGGGCACGATCTCGAAACCCTCGATCAAGTCGCCCGCGCGCGCCTCGATCAGCCGCAACAGCCTCAGCGCGTGGTGCGGGCTTTCGACGCCGATCCAGCCCACCGCGCGGTCCACGATCGCGGGTACGAGCTTGAGCGCGGCGGCGGTGACGATGCCGAGCGTTCCTTCCGCGCCCACCAGCAGGTGGCGGATGTCATAGCCGCGATTGTCCTTCTTGAGCGGGTTGAGCCCGTCGAAACGCGATCCGTCGGGCAGGATAGCCTCGATGCCCAGCGTCAGCGCGCGCATCGTACCGAAGCGCAGCACCTGCGTGCCCCCTGCGTTGGTCGAGATCAGCCCGCCCACCGTCGCTGAACCCTTGCCACCCAGTGTCAGCGGAAAACGCATGCCCTGCTCGGCGACGGCATCGTGCAGATGCGCAAGGATCACCCCGGCCTCGGCAACGACCACGCCGTTCTCCGCCGAGACCGATCGAATCCGGTTCATGCGCCTGAGCGAGAGGATAAGCGCTGAGCCGTCCTCGGGCGGCGTCGCCCCGCCTACCATTGAACTGTTGCCGCCCTGCGGCACAAGCGGCACACCGAATTCGCGTGCCAGCCGCACCACCCCGGCAACCTCTTCGGTATCCCCCGGCGATAGGAGGGCCGCGCTGTCACCGTGAAAGCGGCCGCGCCAGTCGGTGAGCCAGGGTTCGATCGCGTCGCGGTCGGTCGTGAAGCCCTTGGGCCCAAGCAATCGGGCGAGTCGGTCGAGCAATTCGGGGGCTGGTCTGGTCATGACGCTTGCATTTAGACGAGACTCCAGACCAAGGGAATTAATCGCGCGTTCAACCGAGTAGCGTCATGGGGTGGCAGACATGAGACTCGATACTTGACTGGCCTTCGCCTCGCCGTTGTTTTGGTGGCGGGAAGCGGCGCTGCATCCGTTGCTGCGGAGTCGAGCGCGCGCGCGCAATCGCCGCAACGCCTTGCGCAGGTCACGGTGCGCGAGCAGGTGATCATCCGCGTCCAGACGCAGAAGCAGCGACGCGCCCCTGCCAATGCGCTCACCGCGAGCAACAAGATCATGCCGCAGGTGCCCGAGACGAAGTGGAAGGAAAAGAAGGCGCCGCGCTGCATTCCGCTGAAATCGCTTGCGGGTGCCGCGGTTAACGCGCGCGACAGTGTCGACCTGGTGCTGCGCGGCGGCACGCGCATGCGCGCCAAACTCGGCGACGATTGTCCCGCGCTCGATTTCTACGAAGGTTTCTACATCAAACCCACCCAGGACGGAAAAATGTGCGCCGAACGCGACATGATCCATTCGCGCTCGGGCGGCCAGTGCGAGATTTCGCGCTTCCGCACGCTGGTCCCCGACCGCTGAAATCTTGACAATCGAAGGGTTTTCGGTCACGCGCACGCTCAGTCGGCGGCAACTTGGCCCGCCTGTATTTCCGGAAACATTATGAGCTTTGCCGATCTCGGCCTTTCAGACGAACTTCTGCGCGCGGTGACCGAGTCGGGCTACACCGAGCCAACGCCGATCCAGCGCCAGGCGATTCCACCGGTCCTCATGATGAAGGACTTGATCGGCATCGCGCAGACGGGCACGGGCAAGACCGCCTCGTTCGTCCTTCCGATGATCGACATCCTCGCGCATGGCCGCAGCCGCGCGCGTATGCCGCGCTCGCTGATCCTCGAACCGACGCGCGAGCTTGCGGCGCAGGTCGCCGAGAATTTCGAAAAATACGGCAAATATCACAAGCTCTCGATGGCGCTGCTGATCGGCGGCGTGTCGATGGGCGATCAGATCAAGGCTCTCGAAAAGGGCGTTGACGTCCTCATCGCCACGCCAGGCCGGCTGATGGATCTGTTCCAGCGCGGCAACATCCTCCTGACCGGCTGCGGCCTGCTCGTGATCGACGAGGCCGATCGGATGCTCGACATGGGGTTCATCCCCGATATCGAGGAAATCTGCACCAAGCTGCCGAAGACGCGACAGACCCTGCTGTTCTCGGCGACGATGCCGCCGCCGATCAAGAAGCTGGCCGACAAGTTCCTGACCAATCCCAAGTCGATCGAGGTTTCGCGTCCCGCGAGCGCCAACCTGCAGATCACGCAGAGACTGGTCGATGTCGACGCGCGCAAGAAGCGCGAGGCGCTGCGCTCGCTGATCGACGCCGAGGACGTCAACACCGCGATCATCTTCTGCAACCGCAAGACCACAGTGCGCGATCTCGCCAAGAGCCTGAAGCGCCACGGCTACAAGGCCGGCGAGATCCATGGCGACATGGACCAGCCCGCGCGCCTCGCTGAACTCGAGCTATTCAAGAAGGGCGAGATCAACCTGCTCGTCGCCTCCGATGTCGCCGCACGCGGCCTCGACGTGAAGGGCGTGTCCCACGTCTTCAACTTCGATGCCCCCTGGCATCCGGACGATTATGTCCATCGCATCGGCCGCACCGGCCGCGCTGGCGCGACGGGCAAGGCCTTCACTTTCATCACAAAAGACGATGTCGAGGCGATCGAGAATATCGAGAAGTTGATCGGTCAGAAGATCGAGCGCGTCCGCAAACCCGCCGCGGTCGAAGAGCCCCAGGAAAAGGCGCCTAAGGCAAAGGCCAGGAAGGCTGACAAGGTCGACCGCGCCGCCGAAGAGCCTCGGAAAAAGGCGCGCGACGAGGCCAGGCCACAGCGCGCGCCACGACACGCGCCGCGGGATGAGGAGCCCGATGACGGCTGGAACGGGCCGGTGCCGGGCTTTCTCAGCGTCAAGCTCTGCAGCTGACTTGCCGGCCAGCCGGCCCGCGCCTAGCTTCTCCGCACTGCAATCTCGAGATGTCGCCTTGGCAGGAGTTGGGGCGACGCTGAACGGGGGCTGGCGGCACCATGATCCATACCGGCATTCTCGCGCACAGCCCCGACGGCTCGGCGCTCTGCTACCTGACCTTCTGCCACCTCGGTCATGAGCGCTTCGGCGTCCATGACCATGCCGATCTCACCCTCGATTATGTGCCGATGGGGCGCTCGATGCCCGCCTGGGATTCGGGCGACCATGAGACTGTCCGCGTCACAATGGCTCGCAGCATCGATCGGCTGAAGGCGGCGGGAGCGCAGTTCTTCATCTGCCCCGACAACACCGCGCATATCGCGCTCGAGGCGCCCGGCCCCGATTTCGCGCTGCCCGGACTCAACATCGCCGAGGTCGTCGCCGACGAGGCCGTAGCGCAGGGCTATCGCCGCGTCGCCATCCTCGGCACCGCCTATACGATGGAGGGACCAGTCTATCCCCGCGCGCTCGGCGCGCGCAGCATCGAGCACCGCATCCCCGAGCCGGCTGAGCGCGAGGTCGTCAACCGCATTATCTTCGAGGAGCTTTGCAACGGCATCGTCACCGATTCCGCGCGCGGCACCTATCTCGGGATCATCGAGCGGATGAAGGCAGAGGGCTGCGACGCGGTCGCGCTGGTCTGCACCGAGATCCCCCTGCTCATCAGTCCGGAGGTGTCTCCACTCCCCACGCTCAACTCGACGAGTCTGATCGCCCGGGCGGGATTCGAGGTATCGCTGGGCGAACGCGCGATGCCGATTTGGCGCGGGGGGCCGATCAGTCGCTGAACGCCCCGATCCGCGTTTCGATCGCGGCGATCCCTTCGAGGCTCTTGTCGAGCGCGAGATATTCGGCGCCGAACACGCGCTTGAACAGCTCGAACGCGGTTTCGGATTCCCAGCGGTCGATTGTCAGATAGCGGCCCGGCCTCTCGGTGCAGCGTAGCAGCTCGGTGCCCAGATAACCGTCGGCGCGCGCGAACAACTTCGCCCAGGGGCCGTCGGGGCCATAGGCCTCCTCGAATTCCGCAACGCGCATCGCGGGCGCGTGGAATTCCCAGACGAGCACATGGGCCATTATTGCGGCGCCACCCGCCGCGCCGCGACGATCTTCACGGGGCTGGCGAGCATCTGCCCTTTCATCACACCCTCGCCCTCGGTCGGGGATGTTGGCGCGGCGAGGATGCGGCGGACGACGTCCATCCCCTCGACAACGCGCCCGAACGCGGCAAAGCCGACATTGTCGCCCTGCGCGGCGGGATCGGCGTCGAGCGAGGCCATCGCGCCTATCGTGATGAAAAAATCGCCCGTTGCGGTGCCGGGCGCATAGCGCGCCATCGAGATCGTGCCATCCTCGTGCCTGATGTCCGTCGCCGTGGTGGGTTCATGAACGATCGCGGGCAGCACACGCTTGTGCTCGCCGCGCGCGCCGCCTTGGATCAGCCCGACATCGCCCGACTTCATCGCGCGGTAGAAGCTGGTGCCGTCGAGCCGCTTCTGGTCGACATAGCGCAGGAAATTGGCGGTGGTAACGGGTGCCCGCGCCTTTTCCAGCTCGAGCACGATCAGCCCCTCGCTCGTCTCCAGCCGCACGCGCACCGTCTCGCCCTGGGGAGCGGACGCCTGGGGGGCCCGCGCGGGTGCAACCCCCTGTGCGAAGGCTGGCGCCGCGAACGCACAGAGCAGTGCCAGCGAAACGAATCGTCTGATCATGCCAGCACTTTAGCGCCCTGGGCCGGAATGTCCGCAAGGTCGTGGAAAGCCATGGGGTGGACGTTCCTCAGACTTCGTCCATTTCCACATGGCCACGGCCGCCGCTAGCCGAGCATAGCAAACAGCGTGGCATTGGGCTCGCATAGCGCGCAGCCGCCAATGCCTAATGCGCCGCAGCCGCCTTGTGATCCCCTTTCGCTGCGGCGCGAAAAAACGTTGCCGACATTAGCCACAGCGCTGCGAAGAAACCGCCAAACAATAAAGCCTTGAACGAGCCATCCGGCACGCTCGCGGTCGAAGGCGCGGTCGCAATGGCTATGCTGAGCCATGCCTGCATGATCGCAACGCCAAGCATAGTCCCGCGCCATGCCTGCGGGCCGAAACCAGGCGGAGAACCCACCTACCACCGCCGCCATGATCAGCAGGAAAAAGCTGACGCCAGTGCCATCATCGCGAACAAGTGTGGTCCACACGGTCAGAACCGACGCCACGAGCGCGACGGCAACTCCCGCACGGTAGGCCCGGCTTCCGCTGGCCCTTTCGGCAAGCTCGTAGATCAGCCCGACCACAACAATCATGATACCGGCAAAGAGGAAGCTGCCGACGGTCCAGTGTTATTCGTCGCTGATCTGCATTATCACCAGCGGTGTGAGCAGCAAAGCCAATGCCACGGTCCACCGCGCGATCCCCCAATAATTCCAGGCTCCGGCGCCGTTCCGTTCGCTCGATCCAGTCATCTGCTCGCCTCCCGTGCGAATCACAGTCTTAACTGGCTATCGCGCTCCTTCGGCAATCGGCTCTTCGAGCGAGTGGAGAGGAAAGGAATTGATCGAAAAATCCGACCAATCCAGTCGTACTGATCGAGGGGATTTTTTCCGCACCCGAACTTTCATGACCTTCAGGAAACCGGGCGTCGATCAAGGATCAGCCGCGCCGCATGATGAGGTGCGGTACGACATGCGCGGTCTTCGCATCGGGATCGATCTCGAAGCCGAAGCGCCGGTAGAAGGCGATCGCGCGGGTGTTGTGCGCGATGACGTTGAGCCAGAGGGCCTTGTCGGCGCCGAGCCAGTCGATGCCGGCCTCCATCAGCTTCGCAGCGACGCCCGTTCCCTGGCTCGCGGGATCAACCATCATCCAGTCAAGTTCGAGGTTGTCCGCCGCATGACGCGTCGCGATCACATAACCCGCCAGCCGAGCCCCGACGAATGCGGCGACATAGAGCTGATGGTCGTTTTCGGCGGCCGCGATACAGCACGGCGCGCTAATCTCTACCACACGCCGGATCGCCGCCACTTCATCGATGGTCAGCCCATCGCGATAGAAGGTGGATCGCGTCGCCGCCGCGGTCAGCGCGGTGATCTCCTCGGCGCCCGCCCGCGCGAGCGCATCGGCACCGCGCAGCAGGATCGGCTCAGCCATTGCCGTTGCGTGCCGCGGTGTAACGTGCGCGGAATCCGTCGGCGAACGCCTGCAACCGCCCTTCCGCGATCGCCGCGCGCAATTCCTGCATCAGCCGCTGGTAGAACCAGAGATTGTGCTCGGTCATCAGCATCGCCCCCAGGATTTCGCCCGATTTGACGAGATGGTGCAGATAGGCACGCGACCAGCTCGCGGTCGGCGATTCGGAGTCGAGCGGGCTCAGATCCTCAGCATGTTTAGCATTGCGGATATTGATCGGGCCGTCCCAGGTGAACGCCTGCCCCGTCCGGCCGCTGCGCGTGGGCAGCACGCAATCGAACATGTCGATGCCCCGCTCGACCGCGCCGACAATGTCATCGGGCTTGCCGACGCCCATCAGGTAGCGCGGCTTGTCCTGCGGAAGCTGGTCGGGCGCGAAATCGAGGCAGCCAAACATCGCCTCCTGCCCCTCGCCCACCGCGAGCCCGCCCACGGCATAGCCGTCGAACCCGATATCGATCAGCGCGTCCGCCGACTGCTTGCGCAGCGCTTCGTCGAGTGCGCCCTGCTGGATGCCGAACAGCGCGGCACGAGCGGCGTGATCTCCACCTGCGTCGAAGCCCTCTCGCGAGCGCCGCGCCCAGCGCATCGAGCGTTCCATCGCCGCGGCCTGCTTGTCCTTCGTCGCGGTCGTCGGGACGAGCTGATCGAACGCCATGACGATGTCCGATCCCAAGAGCCGCTGGATCTCCATGGAGCGTTCGGGGCTGAGCATGTGCTTCGATCCGTCGAGATGGCTCCGGAAAGCAACGCCCTCTTCGGTCACCTTGGTCAGTTCGGACAGGCTCATCACCTGATATCCGCCGCTGTCGGTCAGGATCGGGCGCTCCCAGCCCATGAAGTCGTGCAACCCGCCCAGCTTTGCCATGCGCTCGGCGCCCGGGCGCAGCATCAGATGATAGGTATTGCCGAGGATGATGTCGGCGCCGACCGCGCGGACGGTTTCGGGCTTCACAGCCTTGACGGTGGCAGCGGTGCCCACGGGCATGAAGGCAGGCGTGCGGATCTCGCCGCGCTGCATCCGGATCATGCCGGTGCGCGCCTTGCCATCGGTGGCGGAGACGGTGAACTGGAAACGGGGGGCTTCGCTCATCCGCGCGCCTATAGCCGCGTCATCCCGTCAACGCCAACTCCCAGGTCTCGCCCTGTTCGGGCTCGCCAAAGGCGTCGTGCATGTCAACCGAGACGATTTCGAAGCCTGCCGCCGCGTAGATGCGCCGCGCGCTCAAGAGGACGCTGTGCGTCCACAGCCAGATCTTGGCGTAGCCGGCGTCGCGCGCGAAATCGACGCAGTTGCGGACCAGTGCCTCCCCGATCCCGAGACCGCGCGCATCGGGCTCGACATAGAGCAGCCGAAGCTGCGCGGCATTGTCGCCCGAATCGCAGCAGAAGATCGATCCGAGCATGCGGCCCGCGCGCTCGGCAACCCAGCACTGCTCGCGCCCCGGCTTGAAATCGCGCAGGAAACTGGTGGTGATCTCGCCCTGAAGCACCTCCATCGGGCGCCCCCAGCCGTGGTGCTCGGCATAGAGTGCCGACTGGCGGCCCGCGATCATTCCCATGTCGCCGGGCCCAAAGGTGCGCAGTGTCCAGTCGCGCGCATTGACGTCGCCAAAAAGCGCGCGCGCGGTGTCGAGCGCCGAGACCAGCGTCGCCCGTCCCGCAGGGCCCAGCGGTTCGAGCTGGCGTTCGGTCGCGCCGCGCGTGCGGTCATCAAGCGCCGCGAACATAGCTTTGCCCGCCTCGGTCACGAAGATCGGCCGCTTGCGCGCATCGGTCCCGCGGCCACGCGCGATCCAGCCCTTCGCCTCGAACCGCCGGAGGATGCGGCTCGCATAACCCGCGTCGAGGCCAAGCGCTTCCTGCAGCCCTGAGGCCAGTGGGACCTCGCGACTGAGAATCTCGTAGAACAACCGCGCTTCGACCAGGGTGAGCTCGCTGCCCATATAATGCGGCTCCAGCACGCCTGCAAAGCGCGTGTGGAAGCGGTTGAAGGCGCGGACGGCGGTGACAGCGTCATTCATTGCAGGGTCGGTCATGCGACCGCCCTGCGCTCATTACTTGACGATGTCAACTATATTGGCAGCTAGTTGCGCTGCTTCTCCGGCGGCGGCTGCTTGGGGGGCGTGCGGCGCTGCTGTGGCTGGAAGCGCGGACTGGTCAGCGTGATCAGTTCGGAGCGGATGATCGCGCCGTCCTTGTCCCTGTCGAGCTCTGCAAAGCGCCGCTCGAACTCTGTCTTGTATTCGGCGGAGGAAATGCGGTCGTCACCGTCACGGTCAAAGTCATACTGCCCCGGGATCGCGCCCGCATTACCAAGCCAGGTCTGCGCCCAGCCGGTGAGCTCGAGCAATGAGATCTGCCCGTCGCCATTAACGTCGCCATGCTTGAAAGACCGCTCGAGTCCCGCGTCGAACTCGGCGCGCGTGACACGGGCGTCGCCGTCGCGGTCGAAGCCGGCAACCATCACCGCCACGGGAGTCGCCGATATGGTGGGCGCGCTCAGCAAGGCCGGATCGATCTTGGGAGGCTTGCGTGCCTCGCCGACGCCCGCACAGAGGATCAGCGCGCTCAGGCCGATGGCGGTCTTTCTGATCACTCGGCATTCCTTTCGGGAATTAACAGGCTGGCGTCGCCATAGGAGTAGAAGCGATACTCGTTTGCGATAGCGTGTGCATAGGCCGCCTGCATCCGCTCGCGCCCCATCAGTGCGGAAACGAGCATGAACAGCGTCGAGCGCGGCAGATGGAAATTGGTCATCAGCCCGTCGATGGCCCGAAAGCGATAGCCCGGGGTGATGAAGATCGCGGTATCGCCCTCGAAGGGTCGGATCACCCTGTCGTCGCCGGCCGCGCTTTCGAGCAGCCGGAGCGAGGTCGTCCCGACGGCGATCAGTCGCCCTCCCCCGGCACGCACGGCATTGAGCCGGTCAGCGGTGGCTGCATCGATCCGCCCCCATTCGGCGTGCATCCTGTGCGCCTCGGTATCGCCGACCTTGACCGGCAGGAAGGTGCCGGCGCCGACATGCAGCGTCAGCGTCGCGCTCTCGATCCCCGCCCAGCCGAGCGCCTCGATCAGTCGCGGTGTGAAATGCAGCGCTGCGGTGGGCGCCGCGACTGCCCCCGCCTCGCGCGCGAACATCGTCTGGTAATCCTCGCGGTCCTGCGCGTCGGTGGGCCGCTTGCCCGCGATATAGGGTGGCAGCGGCATCGTGCCCGCGCGCTCGAGCAGGACCTCGACCGGCTCGTCGCCCGCAAAGTCGAGTGCGAAGCTGCCGTCCTGGCTGCGATCGGCGGCGGTGGCGAAGACGCCCGCACCGAAGTCGATCTCGTCGCCCTCGCGCAGCCGCTTTGCGTTGCGGATGAAGGCGCGCCAGCGCCTCAGTCCCTCGCGCTTGTGGAGCGTTGCGCCGATCCGCGCCTGGCCGCGGACGCCTTCGAGCTGGGCGGGGATGACGCGCGTGTCGTTGAAGACAAGCAAGTCGCCCGCGCGCAGCTGCCCAGGCAGGTCGCTGACGTGAAGGTCGGCCGTCCCGGCACCGTGGAGCACGAGCATCCGCGCACTGTCGCGCGGGCTTGCGGGCCGAAGCGCGATACGCTCCGGCGGCAACTCGAAGTCGAACAGATCGACGCGCATCTTATTGCGGCGGCGTGGCCGGCTCCTCGGGCGTCGTCGGCTCGGCGGGCGGCGGCGCAGTCTCGGGCGCAGGCGGCGCGGCCTCGGGCGCGCCGGGCGCCGTCGGCGCGGGCATGACGGGCGTTGTCGGCGCAGGCGCGGGCGTGACGGGCGCTGTCGGCGCAGGCGCCGGGGCCGTCGTCGGCACGCCTTCGCAGCCGCCGGCCAGCGTGGCCTTCAGGATCTTGCTGGGATTGGCGGGCGGCTCGCCTTTCTCGATTGCGTCGACATATTGCATGCCCGAGATGACACGGCCGTACACCGTGTAGCGCCGGTCGAGCGTGGTGCGCGGCATCAGCATGATGAAGAACTGGCTGTTGGCAGTGTCCGGCTCGTTTGTGCGCGCGGCCGACAATGTGCCGCGCAGATGCGGCAGCAGGTTGAACTCCGCCTTCAGGTCGGGAAAGTCGGATCCGCCTTGCCCGGTGCCCGTGGGGTCGCCCGTCTGCGCCATGAAGCCGTCGATCACGCGGTGGAAGGTGATGCCGTCGTAAAATCCGCGGCAGACCAGCGTCTTCATGCGCTGGACATGGTTGGGCGCCACATCGGGGCGCAGCTGGACAACGACGCGCCCGCCCGTCGACAGATCGAGATTGAGCAGATTCTGCTGGTCGGTGGCCGGAGCGGGGGCAGGCGCGGGTATGGGCAGGGTTGTAGGCGACGGCCGTTGGTCCTGTGCGATCGCTGCCTGGCCTGCGATCAGCCCGGCCAGCGTGGCCGCCACGAAGAATGTCGATTTCATGCTGTTCTTTCCAATCCCCAGAACCAATTGCTCACCGCCGCAATAGCGCGGCGGGCTGAAAGCTCGCTGAACGCTCAGTCGCCCTTCGGGCCAAGTTGTGCAACACGTGCCTTCACTTCCGCCTCTACGGCCGCCGTCACGAAACGCGAGATATTGCCGCCAAACAGCGCGATTTCCTTGACCAGCCGCGACGCAATGGGCTGCAGCGAAACATCCGCCATCAGGAAGACCGTCTCGATCCGGTCGTTCAGTTGCTGGTTCATCCCAGCCATCTGATACTCATATTCGAAGTCGGCCACGGCGCGCAGACCGCGCACGATCATCGATGCGCCCTCGCGCTCGGCAAAATCCATCAGCAGCAAATTGAACGAGACCACGTGGATGTCGCCGCCGATCGACGCGACTTCGCGGCGAACCATGTCCATCCGTTCCTCGAGCGAGAACATCGGCGTCTTGGAGGGGTTGGTGGTCACGCCGATCACAAGCCGGTCGACGAGCTTGGCACCACGGCGGATGATGTCCATGTGCCCGAGCGTGATCGGGTCGAACGTCCCCGGGTAAACGCCTACACGTTCGCTCATCAACGATCCCTTTCAACGACATAGCGCGCGACCGCGCGCAGTATATCGGCTTCATGACCAAAACCGTGCAGATGGTGGATTGCCTGCTCCACGAGCAGGTTCGCCTGCGCGCGTGCCCGTTCCACGCCGAGCAGCGAGAGGAAGGTCGCCTTGCCCGCCGCGATGTCCTTGTTGAGGGTCTTGCCGGCAAGGTCGGCATTGCCTTCGACGTCGAGAATGTCGTCGGCGATCTGGAACGCCAGCCCAATATCGCGCGCATAACCGCGCAGCCCCGTGCGCCCCTCAGGCGGGATGCGACCCAGGATCGCGCCGGCCTCGACCGCGACGCCGATGAGCGCGCCAGTCTTGAGCTGCTGGAGGCGCGTGACCGTCGGCAGGTCGAAGCTCTGATGTTCGGCGGCCAAGTCCATCATCTGGCCACCGGCCATGCCATTGGGGCCGCTTGCGCGCGCGAGTTCGAACACCAGCTCGGCGCAGACGAAGGGGTCGAGGCTGGTTGACTCATCGGCGAGAATCTCGAAGGCGAGCGCGTGGAGTGCATCACCCGCCAGCACCGCGGTCGCCTCATCAAAGGCCTTGTGCACCGTCGGCTTGCCGCGGCGCATGTCGTCATCGTCCATCGCGGGCAGATCGTCATGGACCAGCGAATAGACATGAATACACTCGACCGCGGTTGCCGCGCGCAGCGCGCGCTCCCGGTCGACATTGAACATCTCGGCAGTCGCCACCGTCAGCAGCGGGCGCATCCGCTTGCCTCCGCCGATCGCTGCATGGCGCATCGCCTGGAAAAGCTGACGGCGCGGATCTTCGGGGACCCGCAACAGCAGATCGAACTGTCGGTCCATATCGACGGCGATCTGCTCCAGCACCCGTGCCAGATCGATCGGCGCGCGCGTCATGATGCTGTCAGCCGGCATCGAAAGGCTGGGTTCCCGCGGGACGGCCGTCCTGGCCCAAACTAATCTTCTCGATCCGCGCCTGCGCTTCGGCAAGGCGCGCCTCGCAGCGCGCGCGCAGTCTGTCGCCCTCGGCATAGAGGGTGATCGACTCGTCAAGTGACGCTTCCCCGCTTTCGAGGCGCGAAACGATAGCCTCGAGCCGCTTCAGCGCGTCCTCGAACGACAGTTCAGCAATGGCATCCGGTTCCTGTCCCATGGTTTTCGCTTGTGGCGACGGCTCAGGCGGGGGTCAAGCGTCACAAATCACGAACTTGGCGGCAAATCGCGAATGCAGACGCGAAGTTCAGGCCGACGCCGCGCGCGCCTTTTCCTCGGCCACCAGTTCCTTGCGGCTCAGCTTGCCGACCAGCGTCTTGGGCAGGTTCTTGCGGATCTCCACTGCCACCACGCGCTCGTGCTTGCCCAACTGCGGATTGAGCCATGTCTTGAGCGCCTCACCGTCGATCTTGGCACCATCGGCCAGCGTGACGAAAGCCTTGGGCATCTCGCCATGATAGGCATCGGGCACGCCGATCACGAGCGCCTCCCTCACCGCCGGATTGGCGTAGAGAATGGCCTCGATCTGGCTCGGAAAAACCTTGAAACCACCGACCGCGATCATGTCCTTCAGCCGATCGACGATGCGGATATAGCCGTCCTCATCGATCTCGGCGACATCGCCCGTACGCAGGAAGCCGTCGACGAACACTTCGGCATCGGCGTCGGGGCGGTTCCAGTAGCCCTTCATCACCTGCGGCCCCGAAAAGACGAGTTCGCCCGGCTGTCCCTGCGGCGGCGGCTGCGTCGGATCCTCCTTGTCGACCAGCTTTACAAGCGTGCCAGGGATCGGCTGGCCGATCGTGCCGGGCTTGTTGAGCGCGTCATAGGGATTGGTCGAAACAACCCCCGAACTCTCGGTAAGGCCATAACCCTCGACGACCCTGGCGCCGGTGCGCCCTTCGAACTTATGTTTCACCTCGGCCGGCAACGGCGCACCGCCCGAGATGCAGACCCGGAGCGAGGAAAAATCGGTGCGGTCGATATGGGGATGGTCGAGCAGCGCCTGATACATGGTCGGCACGCCAGGCAGTGCTGTCGCCTTGACGCGCTCGACCAGCGCCAGCGTCTGTGCCGCGTCGAAGCGGGGCAGCATCGCGATCAGGCCGCCGCGATGGACCGTGCGGTTGAGCACGCATGTATTGGCGAAGACATGGAAAAAGGGCAGTACGCCGACGATGCGATCGGGGGCGTTCGGATCGGGATCGAGCAGATCGACCTGCCGTGCATTGGCGCTGAGATTCTGGTGCGTCAGCATCGCACCCTTGGGCGTTCCGGTGGTGCCGCCTGTATATTGGATCAGCGCAACGTCGTTGACCGGATCGATCGGGGCGCAGGCGCACTTGCCGTCATTGGCGATGAGCTGCGAAAAGCCGATGACGCGCGGGTCACTGCGCGGGGCCTCGGCGACCTCGCTGCGTCTGAAAAGCCGGTAGAGAATCGACTTGCCGAGCGGCAGCACGCCCGCAATCGAGCCAAGGATGACATGCTCGAGCGCACTTTGCTCCATCACCTTGAGCGCGGTCGGCAGCAACGCCTTGGCGGACAAGGTGAACAGCACGCGCGTTCCCGAATCCGCTACCTGATGCGCGAGCTCCTCGACGGTATAGAGCGGCGAAAAATTGACCACGGTCGCGCCCATCTTGAGCGCCCCATAATAGGCGGCTAGATAATGCGGCACGTTGGGAAGGAACAGGCCGACCCGGTCGCCCTTGCCGATACCCATCGCCTTGAGGCCGCAAGCGACCCGGTTCACGCCGCCCTGCGTCTCGGCGTAGCTGTAGCGCCGGCCCATGAAGTCGATCAGATCGGACGATCCGTGCGCTGCCGCGCTTTCCTCGAACATTTGGGGCAGCGATTGCGGCGGAAAGCTCTGATCCCAGCTGGTGGGGTGATTGTAATGCGTTTTCCAGATGGGGTCGGGTGTACTCATTGACAGGAGTGTAGGCACGCCATGAACCGGGTCAAGCCGCCCGATACCACCAGACGCCGTCATGCGTGTCGCGCACCGCACGGCCTGTGACCTCCAGATGCCGCAGATGCGCGAGCGCCTCGCCCGTCGCGAGGCCGAGGATGCCGCTGTCGATCTTGCGCCGGAAGAGCCGCGTAAAACAGTCCACCGCGCGCCGTGGCTCGGCGAGAAACTCCGCAAGCTCGTCGAGCCGCGTGTGATGCTCGCTGCGCAGCGCCTTGAGGCGCGCATGAAGCCCGCGAAAGGGCTCGCCATGCGCGGGGAGCACGAGCAGATCGTCGGGCAGGGCGAGCAGTTTTTCGATCGAGGCCAGCCACTCGCCCAGCGGATCGGCTTCGGGTTCGGTGACGCCCAGAGAGACGTTGGAGCTGATCCTGGGCAGTACCTGATCGCCCGAGATGAGCACGCCCGCTGCCTCATTGAGCAGGCAGGCATGTTCGGGACTATGCCCCGACCCGGTGACCACGCGCCATTGGTCAGCGCCGAAATCGAGAACATCGCCATCACGCATCCGGCGATAGCTGAGCGGCAATGGCGCCATGATCTTGCGGATGCGCCCCCAGCCATCGACGGCGGCTTCGGCGATCTGCGCCTCGGACCAGCCAGCCGCACGGCGCATCGCATTGACCTCGTGGGGCACCGCGTCGCGCGCATCGGCATAAAGCATCTGGATCGTCAGCCATTCGCCGCGCGTCATCCAGATGCGCACGTCGAAACGCTCGGCGAGCCAGCCGGCCAGCCCGACATGATCGGGATGCAGATGCGTGCCGAGCACCCGCGTTACGCGCTCACCCGCTAGCTCACCCGCGAATACGGCGTCCCAGTTATCGCGCGAGACCTGGCTGCGGATGCCGGTGTCGACGATCGCGATGCCATCGGCATCGTCGAGCAGCCAGCAATTGATGTGGCCGAGCGATCCGGGCAGTGGCATCCGTATCCAGCGCACACCGCCGTCGAGCCGGTGGAGTTGGCCCGGCTCGGGCGCAAAACGCCCGAGCGGATAGGTCAGCCCCCCTTCGACGCCGCCTGCGGCGTCGCTCCGGACGGGCTTGTGGCTCGTTGCGACAAAACTCTCATCCTGCGTCAGCGACGCATCGGGCGAGGATCGCGTGCTGCTCACTTCTTGAAGAGGCTGTCCGCTGTATGCTCGATCGGCTGTGCGCCATGTTCCTCGGCATGGAGCGCGGCATCGGCCTCACGTGCAGCGGCGTCACGCTCGGCGCGCAGTTCCTCGATCAGCGCGGCACGATCGCCCTCGATCCGGCTGTCGGTCGGCGCCTCGAGGCCGGCCTTCTTGGCGGCCTTGGCCACCAGCACGTCGAGTTCGCGCTGCGAACACAAGCCCAGCGTCACGGGATCCTTGGGGACGATATTGGCGATGTTCCAGTGGCTGCGCTCCCGGATCGCCTGGATCGTGGTGCGCGTCGTGCCGATGAGCTTGCCGATCGCGCCATCCGAAATCTCGGGGTGGTTGCGGATGATCCAGGCGATGCCGTCGGGCTTGTCCTGGCGCTTGGACACGGGCGTGTAGCGCGGCCCCTTGGTACGGCGGATCTGGTCCGGGCCCTTGGACATGACGAGCCGGTAATTGGGGTTGCTCTGCCCCTTCTCGATCTCGTCCATCGTCAGTTCGTGCGCGCGGACGGGATCGCGGCCGGTGAGCTTGGTCGCAGCGGTGTCGTCGGCAATCGCCTGCACCTCGAGGATATGCAGCCCGCAAAACTCGGCGATCTGCTCAAAGCTGAGCGCGGTATTATCGACCAGCCAGGAGGCAGTCGCATGGGGCATGAGCGGCTGGGCCACGGTGAATTCTCCAGACAAAATAAGGGCCGCCCCTCACGGAGCGGCCGACATATTGCACCCGATCTAGACATCCGGCGCCGCAAGAGCAAGTTTCTCTTGAGTCCGCCGTCAGGCGGCCGCACGCAAATCCTCGTCCAAAGGGGCAAGCGCGTCAAGGAATTGCCGCGCGCTTTCCGCCCAGGTGAAGCTGCTGCCATAGGCCGCGCAGTCCGTACGCCGCAGCGTCAGTGCGCCGCGGATCGCGCGCGACAGGTCGGGGTCCATATTGCCCACATCAGGCGCAAGCACGTCGATGGGGCCCGTCACGGGATAGGCAGCGACGGGCGTTCCGCACGCCAGCGCCTCGATCATGACGAGACCAAAGGTATCGGTTCGACTGGGAAAGACGAAGACGTCGGCTCCGGCGTATGCGCCGGCAAGTTCCCTGCCCGAGAGGGAACCAAGAAAGACGGTATCGGGAAACCGTTCCGCCAGCTCGGCGCGCGCGGGACCGTCGCCCACGACCACCTTGGTGCCAGGCTCGTTGGTGGACAGGAATGCCTCAATATTCTTTTCCACTGCAACGCGCCCGACATATAGCTGGATGGGGCGCGCGAGCGCCGCATAGCTGGCGGGCGCGCCCTGATCGGGGTTGAAGCTGTCGAGATCGACGCCACGCCCCCAATGGTACACCTGGTGGATGCCATGCGCGACCAGGGCCGCGCGGATCGAGGGCGTCGATGCGAGCACCGCGCGCGCAGGACCGTGAAACCACTCGATATAACGCCACACCCATTCGGCGGGCATTCCGGTGCGCTTCTCGACATAATCGGGAAACTGCGTGTGATAGGCGGTGGTGAACGGGAAATTGCGACGCAGACACCAGCGCCGCGCAGCGATACAGAGCGGCCCCTCTGTCGCCAGATGGATCGCATCGGGCGCGAAATCTTCGATCATGGAGCCCACTGTCGCGGTGCGCGTCATCGCCAACCGAATCTCGGGATAGGTGGGGCATGGCAGCGAAAGGAACAGATCGGGCGAAATGACGCGGACCTGATGCCCCTGCCCCTCCAGCTCTGCGCGAACCGCCTTGAGCGTGCGCACGACGCCGTTGACCTGCGGCTCCCAGGCGTCACTGACGATGCAGATCTTCATGCCGCAATCCGCGCGATATCGGCCGCGTTGCGCGCGGCGACTTCGTCGGCCCAGTGGAGCACCTCCATCCGTCCGTCGAAATGTTCGACCAGCGCGGTGCAACCCTCCACCCAGTCGCCGTCGTTATAATATTCGATACCGGCGATATCGCGGATCTCGGCGGTGTGAATATGGCCGCAGACGACGCCATCGACACCGCGCGCACCCGCCTCATGCGCCACCACCTCCTCGAACTTGGAGATGAACTCGACGGCGTTCTTCACCTTGTGCTTGGCGTGCTTGGACAACGACCAATAGGGCAGGTTCAGTCGCGCGCGAACCTTGTTCACGACATAGTTGAGCCGCATCAGCGTTTCATAGGCAAAATCGCCCACATGTGCGAGCCAGCGATGCGCGAGCATGATGGTGTCGAACTCGTCGCCGTGGAGCACCAGCAGCCGCCTCCCGTCGACTGTCTTATGGATCGCCGTCCGCTTGATCTCGACGCCGCCGAACTGCAGCCCCGTGAACTGGCGAAACATCTCATCGTGGTTGCCGGGGATATATACGATCCGCGTGCCGCGCTTGGCGCGTTTCAGAATGCGCCACACGATGTCGTTATGCGCAGCGGGCCAGTAGAAACGCTTCTTCAGCCGCCAGCCGTCGATGATGTCGCCGACCAGATACATCGTCTCGCTGTCGGTGCTGTCGAGAAAGTCGATGAGCATGTCGGCATTGCAGCCGCGCGTGCCGAGATGGATATCGGAGATCCAGATCGTACGGAAGCGCCGCCGCTTGCTTTGGCAACGCTCCGGAAAATGCGGTTCCGCCCCGCCGAAATCGTGGATGTCGGCATTCATCGCGATATGGGTGATGGCATCCATGCAAAGTCCCCCGGACATTGACCTTGCCCGGGAGCTTTCGCGGATTCGTGTTACAGTTCGAATCCCCGGAGGATGACGCTTTAGTGACATCGGACGCAGCCGCGCCACGACGGGCGGCGGGTTGCGTTCGCAATTTGGCCTACCTATGTTGGCCATATGGCAACCGCATTTTCACTTGAACACTTCGTTAAAGCGCCGGCGCTCAAACAGGCGGAGGCCGTGGCGCGCGGCTTACCGGTCAAAGCCGTCCGCGATCTGGTCGCCGACCCCGCGATCAGCATCGCTGATGTGGCGCGCATCGTCGGCCCCCGCCGTACGCTGGACCGGAGGCTCAAACAGGACGAGCGGCTGACGCCCGAGGAAAGCGATCGATTTGCGCGCTTCGTGACCGTGCTGCAAACCGCCGCACAGATCTTCGGCGATCGCGCGCGGGCGATGGCATGGCTGGACGCGCCCAAACAGCGTTTCGACGGGGCCCGACCGATCGACCTGCTGAAGAGCGACGCAGGCACGCGGCTGGTCGAGGAAGTGCTGATACAGGCGCGCCACGGCTTTTCGGCCTGAGCCCGCTGCATAGCGATGATCGTCTGGCGCATTTCCGAGCATGCCGATCTCGACGGAATTGGCGGAATGATCATCGGTGGGCGTTGGCACAGCAAAAGGCACCCGATCGTTTATGCCGCCGATTCGAGCGCACTCGCAATGGTGGAAGTGCTCGTCCATCTGGAAGTCGATAGCATGCCCGCGCCGTTTCAGCTGATGCGCGTCGCGTTTGACGACGCCCTGACAGCGACCGAGTGGCCTGAAAGCCGACTGCCGCGCGACATCGCCGAGAGCAGAGCCTGGGGCGATGACTGGCTAAAGACTGCGGAAACGCCGATCGCCCGCGTTCCCTCCGTTATCGCCCCCGACGGCACCAACTGGCTGCTCAATCCTCTGCATCCCGCTTCGAGCAGCGCGCGAATCCTCGCGAAAAGCCGATGGCCTTGGGACAAACGGCTGTTCAAACGCTAGCTGTTCATGAGCGGCAAGGCGCGTCCATGCCCCGAGCCCCGAACCTGCGTCATCGCAGGGCGCCGCCGCAGCTGCCCAATTAGGTGTTTAGTCCCGACGAGTGGTGGTACGGACGACCATCATGCGTGGCGGACCGGCTCCTCGCCGAAACGAGGAGCTGGTGGGCCTAGACATCCCTAGAAGGCTGCGCGGAGCCCGATATTGACGTTGTGGCCGGCTCCTGCGTGGCCAAATTCGCCTTGGTACGCACCAAATGCGCTGATGCCCGGGCCGACATCGGCAGCGAGGCCGGCTCCAATGGTGGCCAAGGTTGCCGCGCGTCCGGCGCCAGGGGTCAAGAAATCGTCGGTCGCGCCTGTAAACGCCGCTTGCGCATTGGGGCTTCTGCCCGAAAGCTGGTAGCGTAAGCCGAGCGAGGCCCATGGCCGCACGACGCCATTGTTCTCCTGTATTGTCAGAGCCATGTCGAGGAAGTTTGCATCCCGCGTCCCCCGTGCGACGGAAAGCGCAAAGGGCCCGCCGTCACGTTCTATTGTACCGCCGCGCCGCGTGGAGATGTAGGTGTATCCTGCCTGCGGCGTCAGCGCCCAGCCGGGCGCGACCGAGAAGACGTAGCTGGCCGACAGGTCAGCGATCCAGCTGCGCAGGTCGTAGTTCGCCTTCGCGGGGCGCTGGCCGGGCAGAGCACGGCTCGTCTCGGCCGAGCCGTCGTCATAGCCGATCAGAATGTTGGCTGAAAAGGCGCCTCCCGCGTAGCGGCCCGCGAGCCCCGCGAAAACTCCGTCAGCGCTGGTAGAGGCGCCTAGGCGCCATATGTCCTGATCGCTGTCGAGATGACCGATGAAGCCGCCGATCGAAATCGGTCCGGCCACATAGCCAATGCCGCCCAACAGGCCGTAGCTGCTCACATTAGCTTGCGAGACGCCGGTCGCAACATGGCCTTCCAACTCGCGTCTGTTGCCCAGCCCCTGGCCGAAGCCGAACCACCCGCTGCCCTCGCGAGGCGCGACGAAACCGAGGCGTCCGGCCTTTGCGAGCGTCAGACCATGTTCTATCCCGATCTGGGTGGCCGACGCATAGGCCTCTGCGTTCAGCAGTGCGAACGCCGCGCCATTGGTCGAACCCGATTGTGTCAGCAGCGACGGCAGCGCGTGCAACAACTCCGGTGACGCCTGTCCGGCCACAAGCACCGCGTTGACATAATCGATCGTGGCGGTCGTCTGCGGCTGGAATCCGGTGTTGATGAATTGACCCAGCAGCTGGATGCGATCGCTGGTTTGCCGGATGAAGCCGAAGGTGGAGGATTGCGTGATGTTCGAGAAGGTTCCCGTGATTCCGCCATCGGCGATGACGAGATCCAGCGTTGTTCCGGGTATAAGCGGACGATCACCGGTGAGCGCCAGCGTCGCGCCACCACTGATCACGAGAGCGCCCGAAATCAGCAGTTGGTCGCTGATGCCCGACGTGAGCTCGAAGAGGCTAGTCGATCCTGATGCGAGCGAAACATTTCCGTTTACGCGCATCGTGCCCGGCGAAGCGCCCGGCGACAGCGTGCCGGATACGACGAGGTCGCCTACGACGGTCCCCGCACTGCCAAAAGTCGCGCCGAGAGCCACGGCAATCTGCGGCGCCGAGATTATTGATCCGGCGTAACCGGTCACTCGCCCGCCGTTGATGATCAACCGCTCGAACGACAGGGGACCATCAACGGCAACCGTCCCGGCGACCATCTCGAGCGTTTCGAAGCCGAGATAGCGCGCGGGATCAAACAGAGTCGGCGCCTGGCCCGTACCTACAAAGCGCAAGCTCAGCGTATCCAGACCATGGCTACCATCGACGACTCCGGCGATCGCGTCGGCGACAGCCGAATAACGGTCATTACCCCCGCCAAGGTCGATGCCGCCCCCGACCGAGCCGTTGTTGACGAAACTGTCATCGCCGCCGCCCATTTCGACGGCTCCTGCTATGGTGCCGTCATTGACGACCGTCTCATTGCCGTCGCCGCCGCGCAGCGTCGTTTCACCGCGCGTCGCCAACTCGCTCCCGGATGCCACCCTGAAGCTGCCGTCGGTCAGTCCGATTGTATCGAACGGCAGATTCTCGATCGTGGACAAGACACCCGTGCCGGTGAGTGCGTAGCTCTGAAAGTTGATGAATTGCGCGAAGTCGGGCGCACCGCCGGCGCCGCCCAGTTCGAACACAAGCTGGTTGGCGCCGTAACCGCCATCGACAATTCCGCTCACCGTCGCGTTGGAGCGTAGCAGGAAGCGATCGTCGCCTCCGCCCAGAGCGACGCTGCCGTCGATTGAACCCCCGTTATCGACGGATACCGAAGTGGGAGTGTAAAAACCGCCGTCCTCGGGCCTTGCATATGCGTAGAGTGCGACGTTGCCGACGATCGATCCGGTGTTGATGAACGTCACGGCAAGCGGGCCCGCTTCTCCCTCAGCCCCGGTTCCGCGGCTATAGACCTGGACCGCTGTACCCTTGTTCGCCGTTATCAACCCCGAGTTGTTGATCCGGATACTCGCGGGCCCCTCGTCGGACTGGTTGGACAAGTCCAGGGCAACCCCGAAATCTCGGTCGACCAAGATCGTACCCGTATTTGTGAAATCGAGTACGGATCGCCGCGCTTCGACGTCAATTCCGCCATCGATGCTGCCGGCGTTGCTCAGCGTCGAACTGAACGTCGCAGGGCTGTCATAGGCATCGAAGATGGACACCGCGTCGTTGGAATAGGGAGATCCCGTGCCCCCGCCGCCTCGAATGGTGCTGGTGTTGGTGAAGTTGAAATTCTGTTGCACGTCTGGCGTCAGAGCGACAGCCGAAATACCCGATTGGGCGACACCGATCGAGCCGGAATTGGAGAAGCTGCGCACGGCGCCGGTCACTTGATTCACGTTGCTGGCTTCATTGATGAAAGCCAATGCGCCCACATCCTGCGCACGAAATGATCCGTTCAGCGTGATCGTGCCGCTATTATTGCCGGCAACGAAATTGGCCTTGTTCACGATCGTCCCGTTACCCGCCAGAGCGATACCCCGCGACGTTCCTTCGGCAGGGCTCGTCAACGTGACGGTCGTGCCCGAGCCAATGGCCTCGACCGCTTCGCCCTCGAACGAATCAGGAAGCGCTGCTCCGATCGCCACCGAACCGCTTGTCCGGAAACTCCGTCCATAGGTATCGAAGCCGAGGCCGGCGTCGATCACACCGACAACGCCCGTCTCGGCCCCATCGACCAGGAATATATCGTCACCGCTGCCGAACCGGACGTCGCCTTCGACCTTGCCGCCCGCCGCGATGTAGACGTTGTCGCCGCTCGAATAATAACCACCCATTGGATCGGAACCGAGCAGCACGTTACCCTTTATCAAGCCGGCATTCTCAACAATCGTTCGGCCACCCGTCGAGGTAATCGCCGCCATATTGTTGCCGCCTGCGATGACTCCGGTTTTCGCATTGATGATCTGCACCGATCCGTATCCGCTCTGTCGGATCGCCTCGGCACCACGGCTTTCGATCGTGCCACTGTTGGAGATGGTCCTGTGAGCGCTCGAAAAGATGTCCAGCACGACGTTGCCGCCCGTCGAGATGCTGCCGCTGTTGGTCAGGCTCTGGACATTGGTGAAGCCGACGATCGGCGTGCCGCCTTCGACCTGGCGGATAGACCCGGTGTTGACGACGGTTTTGGCGTCGGCAACTGCGGTGACTCCGTCGACCAGGATCGTGCCGTTGTTGGTCACCGACTTGCCACCCGAGATCGCGGGCGCCGCGCCATATGGGGAGCCGCTTCTGACGACCTTCACGGTCCCTTCATTGACGAAGCTGTCCAGCTCGCTGATCCGAACGGCCGAAGCGAATGCGCTGCTCGTGGTTTGCCTGACGTTGATCGTGCCGCGGCTGGTGATGGTGACGCCGGTCGGCGCGGTCGCTTCCACTCCGGGAGGCGCATAGGTCACGCCGGTTGTCATTATCGCCGCGTTGTCGGTCCGTGAAAAATCGGCAGTCAGGTCCACCGATCCGCTGCCACCGAATGAGACTGACCGGTCGAGGGGCGAGGCGGCGGTCAACGTCAGCTTGGCCCCCTTGTCCAGTTCATAGCCTATCGCATCGAATATCCCGGGCAGCGCCAGCGTGGCATTCCTGTCTTCGGAGACGCGATAGATGATCGTCTCGAACCCGCCTCCCGTCACCTTCCCGGTGACGCCGGCAAACTCGCCCGAGCCGTCATTGACGATATCCGTCACGAAGACGTCGTTGCCACTTCCGAGATGAAGGTCGCCGTTCACTACGCCGCCAGCCAGCGCAACGAACACGTTGCCGGAGCCATAGGACGAGGGGTAGCTGCCAAAGCTCACGGGGCCATTGATTACACCTGCGTTGTAGATGCGCGCTCCCTGCGCCGCACCCGCGAAGAGCGGCGAAGGTGCAACGCCGGCCACACCGCCGGTGATCACGCCGCCCTGCTGATTCACGACGATGCCAGCGATACCAATTTCGACACCATTGGTGGCCGACGAGATCGTGCCGCTGTTGAGGAGTGTTGAATAGTGGATGCGTGCGCCGGCAAGCGCACCATCGATCGTTCCCGTGTTGCTGGACGGTGCGTGGAGAGCACCGGTTAGATCGAGAGCGATCCCCTGCGTGGAACGCAGTGTGCCCGTGTTAGCGAGGGTAAGCGGGGTGAACACCGCCGTTCCGTCCGCCACGATTGTCCCGCTATTGCTCCAGCTGCTGCCGTAAGTGACGCGGACGCCGTTGCCGCCCGTAGCGGTGATCGTTCCGCTGTTGGTGAAGCTGGATTCCCGGGACAGATTGACCGCATAGTCCGAGGGTGCCGTGAGCGAAGCCGAAATCGTCCCTTCATTGATCACCGTCAGACCGCCGACTGCCTCGGCATCGCTGACCAGCGCTTGCCCGGTGGTGGTCAGCCGCCCCTTGTTGATCAGCCTGTTGCTGGGATTGAAGAGGCCAACGTCGCCGCCGCCTATTGCAAGCGTGTGGGACGAGGTGAAGCTTTCGCCAAGCGTCAGGGTCGAGCTGTTCGCGACGCGAATTTCGAAGCGCTCGAACGACGCCGGCAACTCCAGCGCGCCGGAAAGCGTCGTGTCTTTGCTGAAGACATAGCGGAGCGAGTCGATGCCGCCTCCCGCGTCGACGGAGCCAGCGATCGTGCCAAACGGCCTCTCGCTGCCGAACTCGGCGATGAACACGTCATTTCCGGCACCGAGCAGCACATCGCCCTCGATCCTCCCGCCGACATTGTCGATGATGCTGCGGGGGTATGGCGTGCCCGCGGTGCTGCGAATGTCGCCGATGATCGTTCCGCGATTGACGAGAATGATCGCGCCCTGCGAGCCGATTGCCGCTTCGCCGCCTTGTATGGTGCCGTAGTTCTTGAGACTGACATAAGAGGGCGCAGAAATGGCGACCGCGTCACTGCGGATCGTTCCGCTCGCTCCGTTCGTCAGGTAGAGTATCGAGGCGCCGCTTATCGCCGAGCCCGATCCGGTGTTCTCGATCAGGCCCGCATTGTGAATATAGTCTCCAGGATTGAAGTTCCGATTCAGGGAGATCGTTGATGAGGTTCCACTGGAACGGATGGTCCCGCGATTTATGACGGTGCCCTGTCCATAGTAGAGGAGCGATCCGCTGGCGTCGCTATAGGCGCTGAGGCTTCCGCCGTCGATGAGACCCTCGTTCGTCAGCTGTCCGACCTGCGCCTTGATCGCACCGATGACGCCGGTGGAGCCGTTGAAGATTGATTCGAACCGGCCGCTGCCGGACATGTCGCCTCGCAAGGCGAACCCGCTCGATCCGGTGATGGCTCCGTGATTCGTCAAGGTGACATCGGCGCGACTGTTCCATGTCAGCGGATTCGCTGCGACGTCGATGCCGATGTCGCCGGAAATCACACCGCCCTGCTCGACGACAATGGTTGGCCGCGTAACGAGGCTGTAGCCGTTATAGGGACCGGGCGCGGCCGATGAGACGAAAATGCCGCTATGGCTGCCGCCCATTACCGAGCCTTGCACGGTAATTGTCGACGAGTAGCCGAACTGGCCGGGCGCCGCAGGCGCGGACCTGACGATGATGCTTCCCGTATCGGGGCCCGAGACCACCGCTCCTGGAGTGATGAGAACCTGCGACTTGTCGGTCTCGACGAGAAGTCCCCTGGTTTCGGTTCCGGTGCACGTAGTCGTGGCATTTGCCTGCGATGGATTGACGTCGCATGCGGCGAAGGCCGCCTGCGACAAAGCAAACAAGGCCGTTGAGCTGCACGTCGCCAACAGCCCAAACCGGCTCTTTTTCTTCAGCATTTTCAAAGAACTCCCCCCGAATTACGGACACGCATAGGGGGAAATTCCGACAAATCAAGGAGGAGACTGCTTGACCTCTGAGCAGTTCGTCGGGGGGTACACTTCAGGTCATGCTCGGCATCGCTGCAAAAATGAACAAATGGCTGCTCCACGGAACTGATTTGATTTTCTGCAAAAGACCAGTTTGGCGCTACCCCCATCGCAGGTCAGCTTGCCAACGGCTGCGTGCGCCGGGCGGGTTCAACCGGTCGGCGCAACACCATCTAATCTGTGTTGATGGAGGTGGCCGATGGTGACGTCCCGGACATGGTTCACATCGGAGCAGAAGGCTGAGCTGTGGGGCGCTCTCGCAGTGCCTGCGTTCGATCCTTCGGCGGGCCTCGGCGTCGCTCTTGCCATGCCCCTGATCGCAGAGGGATTTCTGATTGCGGGAAGGATCATCCCGTGCTCCGGAGGGATCCGTGCGACCGGCGAAACCGAGTGCCTGTATCGCCCGGCCACGAGCCGCAGCCTGGCCGCCAGAAGTCGCCCCTTTGCCGTCTGGCTCCGGCATGAAATTGGAGCTTCGCTGGAGGAATTCGAGGCATTCGCGCTTGAGAAAAATGCGATGCTTGCCCCGGGATAGCCGCCGATGTCCAGGCGCTCGCCAGGGTCGAGAGCGCCATCACCGGTATCCTGACCGCGATCGAGGACCGGTTCTACCAGCCCATAATGAAGGTGCGCATGGCCGAGCTCGAACGCGACAAGGCCGCGATCACCGCGCGCATGGCAGAAGCCCCGCGCGACATCCCCGATGTGCACCCCGGCATCGCCGAAGTCTACAAGCGTAAGTTCGCACGTCTGGTCGAGACGCTCCAGGCCACCGAAACCTTTCTCGACGCCTTATGCGACATCCGCGCGCGCATTGGCAGGATCGTGCTCAAACCCGGAGACCGGCGCGGCGAAATCCATGCCACGCTCCACGGTGCGCTGATGGCCATTCTCGACGTCGTCAACGATACCCCGCAACCCGAGACCGACCAAGTTATAACAAAGGTAGTCCCGCGTTCGCAGGAATGACGCGAGAGGCGCCGGGTTTGATCATATGCCCAGGGTCAGAACGATCTTGCCCACATGCTCGCCGGCCTCCATCCGCGCATGCGCCTTTGCAGCCTCGGCAAGCGGAAATACGGCATCGATGACGGGCTTCAAACTGCCTTCCTCGACAAATGGCCAGACCGAGCGCGCAAGCTCGTCGGCAACGAGCGTCTTGAACTCCACCGAGCGCGCGCGCAGCGTCGATCCCGTCAGCACGAGCCGCTTCATCATCACCGCGCCGATATTGATCTCGGCGGTAGCACCGCGCTGCACCGCGATGGAGACGTGGCGCCCCTCGGGCGCAAGGCACTGGAGGTTGCGCGGCACATAATCACCGCCGACCATGTCCAGTACAGCGGCACAACCCGCACCTTGCGTGAACTCGCTGACCGCGGCGACGAAATCCTGCGTCGTGTAGTTGATCGCAAGGTCGGCACCCAGTCCGAGTGCTGCGGCACATTTCTCGTCTGATCCGCAGGTGACGATCACCCGCAGCCCGAACAGCTTGCCCAGCGCGATCGCCATCGTCCCGATGCCGCTCGTCCCGCCGTGGATGAGGACGGTATCGCCCTCGACGGCATAGGCGCGCTCGAAAAGATTGGTCCACACGGTGAACAGCGTTTCCGGGAGCGCCGCGGCTTCGATCATCGTCAGCGCTTCGGGAACCGGCAGGCACTGGCCGGCGGGCGCGACTGCGTATTCGGCATAGCCTCCACCAGCGATCAGTGCGCAGACCGCCTGGCCGGGCTGGATATCGTGCACATCCTCACCCAGCGCGACCACTTCGCCCGCGACCTCCAGCCCGGGGACGGACGGGGCGCCCGGCGGAGGCGGATAGAGCCCTCGTCGCTGCAATAGATCGGGCCGATTGACACCCGCTGCCGCAACGCGGATCAACACTTCGCCGGCACCCGGCTGGGGCACGGGGCGTTCGACCGGCTTCAGCACCTCCGGTCCACCCGCCATCTCGGGGTCGATCGCGATCATTTTTTCCGGCAACGCAGACATATAATCCCCCACTGCGGGCAACAGCCGCCGCGCGGTTTATTGACAGCCAGACGGTTTCGGTCAACGCTTGTCATATGGATCTGGACGAACTTTTTGCGAAGCGGCCGGGCGAACCGCTTGCAATGCTGGTCAAGGAAGACCTCGATCGGCTCTCGATTGACGAGCTGAAACTCAGGATCGAGGCGCTGAAAGGCGAAATCGTGCGCGTCGAGGCAAAGATCGCGAGCGCCACCAGTCACCGTGCCAGCGCCGAGGAACTGTTCAAGCGATGAACGCCGCTGCACCGCGATACGCGAACCACGCGATATTTTCCGGTGCAATGAGCCTGTCCTTGATCAAGCGTTCAGCACTTCCGACATATACGGAACCGGGGACGGGCGTATCCGTTGCCCCGCATGGAGTAGACTGAAATGCCGTCATTCGCCAACGCGCTCGAAAAAACGCTGCACAAGGCGCTCGAGGCCGCGTCCAACCGCCGACACGAATATGCGACGCTTGAGCACCTGTTGCTCGCGTTGATTGACGATGAACACGCTAGCCAGGTGATGGGCGCGTGCGGGGTAGACCTGGGTGAACTTCGCGATGCGGTGACGACCTATCTCGACGGCGAGCTCGACGCGCTGAAGGTCGAAGGCGAGACCGATCCCTCGCCTACCAGCGGCTTCCAGCGCGTCGTCCAGCGCGCGATCCTGCACGTCCAGTCTTCGGGCCGCGACGAAGTGACCGGCGCGAACGTGCTCGTGGCGCTGTTCTCGGAACGCGAGAGCTACGCCGTCTATTTCCTCCAGCAGCAGGACATGAGCCGTCTCGACGCAGTCAGCTATATCAGCCACGGCGTCGGCAAGGGCACCGCTATCCCCGAGCAGCGCGAAGTGAAGGGCGCCGAGGAAGAGAAGAGCCAGAAGGCCGATCCCAAGCAGAAAAGCGAAAGCGCGCTCAAGCAGTTCACCGTCGATCTCAACGAGAAGGCGAAGGCGGGCAAGGTCGATCCGCTGATCGGGCGTTCGGCCGAGGTCGATCGCACCGTGCAGATCCTGTGCCGTCGTTCCAAGAACAACCCGCTCTATGTCGGCGATCCCGGCGTGGGCAAGACCGCGATCGCCGAAGGCCTCGCGCGCAAGATCATCGAAGGCGATGTGCCCGACGTGCTGAGGCCCGCAGTCATCTATTCGCTCGACATGGGCGCGCTGCTCGCGGGTACGCGCTATCGCGGCGATTTCGAGGAGCGGTTGAAGGCCGTGGTGACCGAGCTCGAAAAGCTCCCCCACGCGATCCTGTTCATCGATGAGATTCACACGGTGATCGGCGCGGGGGCCACCTCGGGCGGCGCGATGGATGCGTCGAACCTGTTGAAGCCCGCGCTGTCGGGCGGGACGATCCGCTGCATCGGCTCAACGACCTACAAGGAATTCCGCAACCATTTCGAGAAGGACCGCGCGCTGCTGCGGCGCTTCCAGAAGATCGACGTCAACGAGCCGACGATCGAGGACACCGTGAAGATCCTCGCAGGCCTGCGCTCGGCGTTCGAGGAGCATCATAACGTCAAATACACCCCCGACGCGATCAAGGCAGCGGTGGACCTGTCGGCGCGCTACATCAACGACCGTAAGCTGCCCGACAAGGCGATCGATGTGATCGACGAGGTCGGCGCGATGCAGATGCTCGTGCCGCCGTCCAAGCGCAAGAAGACGATCACCCCCAAGGAGATCGAGGCGGTTGTCGCGACCATGGCGCGCATCCCGCCCAAATCGGTCTCGACCGATGACAAGGCGACGCTCGCCAATCTCGACACCGACCTCAAGCGCGTCGTATTCGGGCAAAACAAGGCGATCGAGACGCTGTCCTCCGCGATCAAGCTCAGCCGCGCGGGGCTTCGCGATCCCGACAAGCCGATCGGCAACTATCTCTTCTCCGGCCCCACGGGCGTCGGCAAGACCGAGGTGGCGCGCCAGCTTGCGTCGATCATGGGCATCCCGCTCCAGCGCTTCGACATGTCCGAATATATGGAACGCCACAGCGTTTCGCGGCTGATCGGCGCGCCTCCGGGCTATGTCGGCTATGATCAGGGCGGCCTTCTGACCGACGCGGTCGACCAGCAGCCGCATTCGGTGCTGCTGCTCGACGAGATCGAGAAGGCGCATCCCGACCTGTTCAACATCCTGCTGCAGGTGATGGACCATGGCAGGCTCACCGATCACCACGGCAAGACCGTCGATTTCCGCAACGTCGTCCTCATCATGACGACCAACGCGGGCGCCTCGGACATGGCGAGCGAGGGCATCGGCTTCGGCAACATCTCCAAGGAAGATGCGAGCGAGGAAGCGGTGAAGAAGATGTTCACCCCCGAATTCCGCAACCGCCTCGATGCGATCGTGCCCTTCGGCTATCTGCCGCCCGAAGTGGTCTCGCGCGTCGTCGAGAAGTTCATCCTCCAGCTCGAGCTCCAGCTGGCCGATCGCAACGTCCACATCACGCTCGACGACGAAGCCAAGGCGTGGCTGACTGCCAAGGGGTATGACAAGCTCTATGGTGCGCGCCCTATGGGTCGCCTGATCCAGGAAAAGATCAAGCAGCCGCTCGCCGAGGAACTGCTCTTCGGCAAGCTGGTCCACGGCGGCGAGGTCCGCGTCCACATGAAGGACGAGGCGCTGGCCTTCGAGGTGACGCCCGCTGCGCCCAAGAAACCCAAAAAGGGCGGTGGCAAAAAGGCCGAGCCGGCCAAGGCCAAGTAAGGCGGAACGCAAGATAATGAGGCAGGATCGTCCAAGCGATCCTGCCTCTTTTTTGATGCCGACCGCGTCCCATTTGCGCCAAAGCGTTGATCTGCGGGCATTTGGTTAACCCGTTCTTTTCCGTTTGATGCTACCGCCATGATCATGGTTTCGCGATCCGGATCATGGCTGGGCCGCAGCCTCACGGCGATGCTTGCGCTGCTGGCCGTGCTCATCATCAACCCGGCCGCGGCGCAAGCCGATGCGCGGATCCGCCCCACACCCTGCGTGTATGCCGATGGCGGCGCGCTCACCCAAGCCGATATATTCAACGGCGCGGTCGCGCTCGATTGCAGCAAACGCCAGACCTGGCACGGCAGCGGCAACTTCTGGGTCCTGCTCAGCGGCTTTTCTGCAGTCAGCCGGGCCGAGGATCCGCTGGTATTGAGAACCGCGAGCGTATGGCAGGACGCCGTAACACTCCAGATCCGCTATGCTGACGGCTTTACCGCGCAGACGGCGGCGACTTCGGCCACGACTTCGCGACGGATCCGCCCCGGCGCCCTTATTCAGTATGACCTACCCGTCAGGAATATGCCCATCACGGCCATCGTCGCGCATGTCGAGGGATCCGCGAATGTCCGCGGTATATTATTCTCCCCCGAAATCCTGACGAAAAGCGAATCCGCTCGGCGCGATCTGGGGCTGACCGCGCTCTATGCCGGCTTCCTGGGTATTTGCCTCGCGTTGCTCTGCCACAATCTTGTGATGTGGACGGTGATGCGGCGCCGCTTCCAGCTCGCCTATTGCGCGATGCTGCTGGCGATGATGGGCTATGCCTTCTCGTCCTCGGGCGCGCTTGCCTGGGTCTGGCCGACGATCGACAACAACGACCGTCTGCGCCTCAATTACGGGCTGATCACGCTTGTCGTGATCGCTGCCATTGCCTTTGTGCGCCATTTCTTCGAGGCCCGCATCCTGCCGCGCTCGCTCATCCGGCTGACGCGGGTGGCAACCGTGCTTTCACTTGCGGCAACGACAGCGGTGGTTGCGCTCGCACCCTGGCGGATCGCGATGCTTGACACTGCCAATTCGGCCGCGCTCAGCCTCCTCCTGTTCTGCGCAATCCCGATGATCGCGTTTGCGCGCATCCGACGGAGCCGCTTTCTCAATCTCTTACTGATTGCCTGGGCCGCACCCTTCATCTTCGCGGTGGTGCGCGTCATCGCCAATCTCGGCCTGATCCCGCCCGCCTTCTGGATCGACAACAGCACGCTGCTGGCAATGAGCGCCGAGGCACTGCTCAGCGCGATCGCGATCGCCTATCGCATTCGCCTGCTCAGTGACGAGCGCGACAGCGCGCGCGCGAGCGAAACGCTGGCGCGGCTCATCGCCGATACCGATCCCGTCACCGGCCTGCCCAATCGCCGCGCCTTCCTGACGACGGTGATCGGCGGAGAGCAGCCCCAGCGGCTGCTGCTGCTGCACATAGACGGATTCCGGGAAATCAATGAGCGGCTCGGCCATGACGGTGGCGACGAGGTGCTGCGGATCGTCGCACAGACACTCCAGCATTTCGCGCAGCGCGATGTACCGCTCGCCCGGCTCGGCGGCATCGAGTTCGCGCTGCTGGTGCCCGTGCAGTCGGCCGAGTCCTTCTCCCCCGCGGTGTTGCTCGAACGAGTGCGCAATGCCCGCATGCCGGGTAGCGTCCGGGTGACGGTCAGCATCGGCATCGCCGAAGGATCCGTCGCCACCGAGGACGACTGGATCGCGCTATACCGCGATGCCGACCGTGCCCGGTCGCGCGCCAGCCGCGATGGTGGGGGTCGCTTCCGCATCAACCTGGCGCACGCGGTCTGAAGCGTTCTGCGCGGCGCCGCGAGCCCGCCCCAGGCCGCGGCTATTTCGCGATGACGATCAGCTCGATGCGGCGATTGCGCGCGCGCCCCTCGGCGGTGTCGTTGCTCGCGATCGGCTGGGTCATGCCCATGCCGCGCGTTTCGATCCGCTGCTCGGGAATGCCCGCGCGCGTCAGCATTTCCTTGGCCATGATCGCACGATCCTCCGACACCTTGAGGTTGTCCTTGGGGTCCCCCGCACCATCGCTATGCCCGACGATGCGCAGCCGAACGGCCGGATAGGATTTGAGCAGCTGAACCAGTTCGGGGACCATTGCGCGCGTTGCCGGTGCGGCAGTCGATGACCAGTCATCGAATTGCTGACCGCCGATTTCGAAGCTGCGAGGCGCCGGATCTGTCGACCTCAGATAGTCCGCCAGTTTCTCGCCCGTCGAACCGGGTTCGACCGTGATCGTCGCACCGTTTGGGAGGCCGATCAGCCGGCTTTGCACATTCGCGGCGGGCGGCGCGATTGGTGCATCCTGTTCGGCCTTGTCCTGCTGCCCGCACGCAGCAAGCGCCAGAATGGAGGCGCAGATCATTGATTGGCGCAGCAGCATGAGAGCCTCCCGGGGGCGCGAGGGGTCCAACTTTAAAACCGACTATCACGCAGCCGCGTCCGCGTGACAAGCCGCCTGCCAGGCTCTTGAACTTGTGAACGAAACTCGCATTGTGGGGCATCGCTCACCTTCCGGAGTGCCCGAATGCCGCGCCACATGCTGTTACAGACGCTTCTGCTCGCTGCCGCTCCGCTGCCCGCCGCGGCTGCCCCCGCCACAAGCCCTGCGCGTTACCTTGAGGGCAAGGACCTGTTCGGGCTTGAAGCCGCGGCCGATCCGCAGATCCGGCCCGACGGCGCGGTGATCGCCTATGTTCGGCGCTCCAACGATATCATGACCGACCGGGCGCGTTCGACGATCTGGCTGGTCGACGCGCGCACCGGTGCGCAGACCCCGCTCGTGACCGGCCCGGGCGCACACAGCCAACCGCGCTGGTCGCCCGACGGCAAACGTATCGCCTATGTCTCGACCGCCGATGGCGGTGCGCCCCAGCTCTTCGTCCGCTGGATGGACAGCGGCGCCACCGCGCGCATCACCGGCCTGCCCGACAGCCCGAGCAGCATCAGTTGGTCGCCGGACGGCGCGCGCATCGCCTATGTGATGAACGTGCCCGACGACGGCATGACGCTGGGCAAGGCGCCCGCAAAGCCCGACGGCGCCAACTGGGCGCCTCCGCTCGAGGTGATCGACAAGGTCGTCTATCGCAACGACGGCGGCGGCTATGTGAAGCCGGGCTTCGACCATATCTTCGTCGTCTCGGCCGATGGCGGGGCTCCTCGCCAGCTGACCTTCGGCGCCTTTCACGATGGCGGTCCGCTATCGTGGACGCCCGACGGCCGCCAGATCCTGTTCAGCGCCAATCGCGGCAAGGACTGGGAGCGCGAGCCCGCCAATTCGGAGGTCCACGCGCTCGACGCCGAGAGCGGCGCGATGACCGCGCTCACCAGCCGCTATGGCCCCGACGGTGCGCCGCAGGTGTCGCCCGACGGCCGCCAGATCGCCTATATCGGCTATGACGACAAGCTGCTCGGCTACCAGAACGCCGAACTCTACGTGATGAACCGCGACGGCAGTGGATCGCGCTCGCTGACCCGCTCGCTCGATCGCAGCATCGACAAGGCCCTCTGGGCGCCCGACGGACGTGCCATCTACGTCCTGTATGACGATCACGGTATCAATCGCGTCGCGCGTGTCGCGCTCGACGGCAAGCTGACCACTTTGGCGACCGGTCTTGCCGGCAGCGAACTCGATCGCCCCTATAGCGGCGGCGACTTCAGCGTCGCGCGTGGCGGCACGATCGCGTTCACCAGCGGTTCGGCGCTTCGCCCCGCAGACATCTCGGTCTCGAACGGAGGCAAAAGCCGCAGACTGACCCGGCTCAACGAGGAACTGCTCGGCGCCAAGGCACTGGGCCAGGTGCGCGAGTTGGCGGTCAAGGCACCCGACGGCCGCACCGTGCCCTCCTGGATCGTGACGCCGCCAGACTATGCGCCGGGCAAGCGCTATCCACTGATCCTCGAGATTCATGGCGGCCCCTTCGCCGCTTATGGCCCTGCCTTCTCGACCGACGCACAGCTCTATGCGGCTGCGGGCTATGTCGTGCTCTACACCAATCCACGCGGATCAACCTCCTATGGCGAGGAATTCGCCAACCTGATCCATCACAAATATCCCGGCGACGACTATGGCGACCTGATGGCGGCGGTCGACGCAGCCATCGGCGAAGGGCTGGCCGATCCCGACAATCTGTTCGTCACCGGCGGCTCGGGCGGCGGCGTTCTGACCGCGTGGATCGTGGGCAAGACCAACCGCTTCAAGGCGGCAGCGACGCAGAAGCCCGTGATCGACTGGACCAGCTTCGCGCTCACCGCGGACATGACGCCGTTCTTTGCCAGATACTGGTTCGGCAAGCTGCCCTGGGAGGACCCGATGGCCTATTGGAACCGCTCACCGCTGTCCTTGGTCGGCAACGTCACCACGCCGACGCTGGTTGTGGTCGGCAGCGAGGATTACCGGACACCGGTGAGTGAGGCAGAACAATATTATTCGGCGCTCCAGCTTCGCGGCGTGCCCACAGCACTGGTCAAGGTGCCGGGCGCGAGCCATGGCAGCATCGCTGCACGGCCTTCGCAGTCCGCCGCCAAGGCGTCTGCGATCCTCGACTGGTTCGCGAAATATCGCTCAAAAACCGCCGGAGCCCCGATTGCCGCGCCTGCACCCTGAAGCCGGAACCGGTCAGTTTGCCGCGCGTTTTCGGCGCGTGCTGCGTGCCATCGCGCTGCACGCCCGGATAGGGGTCCCGCCATGAAAATTCTCATTGTGCTCACCTCGCACGACCGGCTCGGCGACACTGGCAAGAAGACCGGCTTCTGGATCGAGGAATTCGCCGCGCCCTATTATGTCCTGAAGGATGCGGGTGCGGACATCACGCTCGCCTCACCCGCCGGCGGGCAGCCACCGATCGACCCCAAGAGCTACGAACCTGACAACCAGACCGAATGGACACACCGGTTCGATCGCGATGAGGACGCGAGGGCCCAACTGGCGACCACTTTGAAGCTTGCGGATGTCGACGCCAAGGATTTTGACACGGTCTTCTATCCGGGTGGGCATGGGCCGATGTGGGATCTGCCCGACAATCCCGACTCCATCGCGCTGATCGAGGCGTTCTGGAAGGCGGGCAAGCCCGTGGGTCTCGTGTGCCACGCGCCCGTCGCACTCGTGAATGTGCGTGATGAAAGCGGCGAGTGGCTGATCAAGGGCAAGCGCGTGACGGGCTTCACCAACACCGAGGAAGTTGCGGTGGGTCTCGAAGATGTCGTTCCCTTCCTGCTTGAGGACAAGCTCAGGGAGCGCGGCGGAATCTTCGGCAAGGCGTCCGATTTCGCGCCGCATATCGAGATAGACGGCCTGCTCCTCACGGGGCAGAATCCGGCTTCATCCGAAGCGTGCGCACAGGAACTGCTGAAGCTGATCCGGACCGCCGAGTTGATCTGAACGCGGCGCGGCGCAGCATCGGCGCATGGAGGGAAGATGCATGATCGACAAGGCTCTTCGCGCGCAGGCTATCGCGCTCTATGACCGCTATACGCATGAAGGGCTCGATCGACGCGCCTTCATGGCCGATCTTACGCGGCTCGCCGGCAGCGCCGCGGCCGCCAACGCATTGCTGCTCGCGATCGCCGCCGACCCCGCCGCCGCGACGATCGTGCCCGCGGACGACAAAAGGCTGATCGTCCGCAAGGGCCCCTATGACCTCGGCCCGGGCGAAAGCATGACCGGCTATTTCGCTAAACCTGCGACGGCCAAGGGCAAGCTGCCCGCGGTCATGGTCATCCACGAAAATCGCGGCCTCAACGCGCATATCGAGGACGTCGCGCGCCGCTTCGCGCTGGCGGGCTATTTCGTGGTAGCGCCTGATTTCCTGTCCACATGGGGCGGCACACCGGCCGACGAGGACAAGGCGCGCTCGATGATCGGCAGCGCCGATCTCAAAAAGGTCATCGCACAGGGCGTGGCGACGATCGCAAGGCTGAAGACGCTGGAAAACACCAGCGGGAAAGTCGGCGCCGTCGGCTTTTGCTGGGGCGGCGCATTGACCAATCAGCTTGCGCTTGCTGCGGGCAAGGAGCTCGATGCCGCGGTCGCCTATTACGGTCCTGCACCCGCACCCGCAGAAGCCGCGCGGGTCGCGACGCCGTTGCTGCTGCACTATGCGGGGAATGACGCGCGCGTGAACGGCACCGGCGAGCCCTGGGTTGCTGCGCTCAAAAAGGCGGGCAAGCCCGTCGAGAGCTTCACCTATCCCGGCGTCGAGCATGCATTCAACAATGATACCTCGAGCGCGCGTTACAACAAGGATGCGGCCGATCTCGCATGGGACCGCACACTGGCCTTCTTCAAGCGCAATCTGGCCGCGTGACGCAGCACTCTGTTCCCGCTATGTTCCACGCTTGATTCGCAAGGAGATTGGCCATGTCAAAGGAACTCGTTTTCTATACCAATCCGATGTCGCGCGGCCGCGTCGCCCGCTGGATGCTCGAAGAGGTGGGCGCCCCCTACCGCACCGAGCTGCTCGATTATGGCACGACGATGAAAGGGGCAGAGTATCTTGCGATCAATCCGATGGGCAAGGTGCCCGCGATCCATCATGGCGACACCGTCGTCACCGAATGCGCGGCGATCTGCGCCTACCTGGCCGACGCCTTTCCTGAGGCTGGGCTCGCCCCTCCGCCCGCCGATCGCGGCGACTATTATCGCTGGCTGTTCTTCACTGCGGGCCCGCTCGAGGCCGCGATCATGGATCGCACGCTCGGCGTAGACGTTCCCGACGACAAGAAGATGATGGCCGGCTATGGCTGTTACGACGACGCGGTGAACGCGCTCGAGCGCGCAGTCACGGGCAAGCACTATATCGCCGGTGACCGGTTCAGCGCCGCCGATGTCTATATCGGATCGCACGTCATGTGGGGTACGCAGTTCGGCACGCTGCCAAAGCGCCCTGCCTTCGAAGCCTATGCCGCCGGGCTCGCCGGGCGTGCAGCGCATGTTCGCGCGAGCCAGCTCGACGACGCCGCGATGCCGCAGCAACCGGCGCAGCCACAACCTGCCGTCTGACAAAAAAAGACCCGGCAGCCTCGGCTGCCGGGTCGGCCTCGGTTCGGAAATTCCGTCGAAACTATTCGCGGCTGCCCAGGAAGCTGAGCAGGAACTGGAACATGTTGATGAAGTCGAGATAGAGCGAAAGCGCGCCCATGATCACGGTCTTGCCGAGCATGTCAGTGCCCGCGACATAGGCGTACATCGACTTGATGCGCTGCGTGTCATAAGCGGTCAGGCCCGCAAAGAGCAGCACGCCCAGGAAGCTGATCACCAGCGCCATCGTCCCCGACTGGAGGAAGATGTTGATGACCGACGCCACGATCAGGCCGACCAGGCCCATGATCAGGAAGGTGCCGAAGCCCGACAGGTCCTTCTTGGTCGTGTAGCCCCACAGGCTCAGTCCTGCGAAGGCCGCCGCGGTGGCGAAAAAGGTCTGTGCGATCGAGGGCCCTGTATAGACGAGGAAGATCGTCGACATCGACAGGCCCATCACCGTCGCGAACGCCCAGAAACAGGCCTGCAGCGCGAAAGTCGACAGACGGTTGAGGCCGAAGCTCATCACCATGACGAACGCCAGCGGCGAAAGGATGATCAGCCAGCGCAACGGCGTTGCAAACACCGCGGCGGCCATCCCCGAGCTGGCAAAGAGCAGCGCCACGATGCCCGTCAGCAGCACGCCCGATGCCATATAGTTGTAAACCGAAAGCATGTAGGACCGCAGCCCCGCATCGAATGCGGCATCGCGTGCGCCGGCTTGCGCCGGGAACCGCGCGGCTGTCGTCCGGGGGTCAGACCAGTTTGCCATTTGAAATCGTCTCCTTTGGCCGGCCAATGGGCCGGGTGGTGCCAATATCGGTTGAAACAGGTGCAGATTCAAGGAAAACCGGACACGATTAACCACTGATCTTCTGTTACAAATTATTTCCATGCACCGCCTTTTCGTCGCCATACGGCCGCCGGCCGCGATCCGACACCGTCTTCTCGGCCTGATGGGCGGCGTTCCGCGGGCCAGGTGGCAGGACGACGACCAGCTTCACCTTACGGTCCGCTTCATCGGAGAGGTCGATCGTCACATCGCCGCCGACGTCGCGGCGGCGCTGGGCCAGGTGCGGCACCCGCCCTTCGAGATCGCGCTCGCGGGCATCGGAACCTTCGATCGCAGGGGCCGGACCGACACGCTCTGGGCGGGCGTCGCGCCGCACGATCAGTTGACGCTACTGCACAACAAGATCGATCAGGCGCTTGCACGGATCGGTCTCGTGCCCGAGACGCGCGCCTATCTGCCGCATATCACACTGGCGCGCTTCAGCCGCGACACCGGCCGCATCGATGGCTTCGCCGAAAGCCATGGCGGCCTGTCGAGCGCCCCTTTTCCCGTTGCGCATTTCATGCTGTTCGAATCGACGCTGGGCAGCGAGGGCGCCCGCTACGACGTTGTGGAGCGGTACGCGCTCACGCCCTGAGCCGTGCGGCAAGGCAACGCGCGCCGGTAACGACATCGGCCCAGGTCACGTCGAAGCCCGCGTCGTCTCCATAATAGGGATCGCTCACCGCTTCGCCCTCGCGCCCGGCGACATGATCGAGCAGCAGGCTGATCGCCGCGGTGGCCTTGGCCGGCTGCATCGCGCGCAGATTGGCGAGATTGCTCTCGTCAAGCGCAACGATGTGATCGAAGCGCATGAAATCGGCCTGCTCGATCGGCCGTGCGCGATAGCCCGAAATGTCGATCCCGTTGCGCAGCGCCACCGCCTGCGCCCGGCGATCGGGTGCGTGCCCCAGATGCCAGTCGCCAGTGCCCGCCGAATCGACTTCGACATCGAGCCCCAGTCGCTCGGCTTCGGCGCGAAACGCCGCCTCGGCCAATGGCGAGCGGCAGATGTTGCCAAGACACACGAACAGCACCGATACCATGCGAAACTCCTTGGACAATTCGTCCGCCCCTGTAAGCTCCCCGCCGGATAACATAAAGGAGAGCGGGCGGATGGGTGGCAGGCTGTATCGATATTATGTGCTCGGCCTGCTGATGGTCATCTACGCCTTCAATTTCCTCGACCGCCAGATCATCACCATCCTTGCGCCATCGCTGAAGGACGATCTGGGATTGCAGGACGCGCAGCTGGGGTTGCTGTTCGGCACTGCTTTCGCGCTGTTCTACGCGCTTTTCGGCATCCCCCTCGCCAAGCTCGCCGACGGATGGCACCGGGTGAAGACGATCTCGCTGGGCCTCAGCTTCTGGTCGGGCATGACCGCGCTCAGCGGTTTCACCACGAACTTCGCGCAGCTCGGTGCGGCGCGCGTCGGCGTCGGGATCGGCGAAGCAAGCGCCTCACCCGCCGCCTATTCGCTGCTCCAGGACTATTTCCCCAGGGAGAGGCGCGCCACCGCGCTCGCCTTCTATTCGAGCGGCATCTACATCGGCGTAGGCGCGTCGCTGATCTTCGGCGGCGCAGTAATCGCCTATTGGGACACGCATTTCACGCCCGCGACGCAGCCCTTTGGTCTCGCGGGCTGGCAGGCGACCTTCCTCGCCTTCGGCATCCCCGGACTGCTGCTCGCACTGCTGATGCGCCTGACCGTGCGCGAACCCGTCCGCGGCGCGATCGACGGCCTTGCCAGCCCCGTCGATCCGCACCCTTTCCGCGCCGTTGCCCGCGAACTCGGCGCGATGTTTCCGCCCTTCTCGCTCGTCTCTCTGGCACGGGCTGCAACGACACGGGCACCGTTGCTCCGCAATGCCGTGATGCTCGTCGCAGTGATCGCCGGCGCCGCGGCGATCATCGCCTGGACTGACGGGCTTCTGCCCGCCCCGAAACGACCCGCGATTGCAATGCTTGGCGGGTTCACGATCACCACCAATGTCGTGCAGTGGACCGCGATTGCGATCGGCGCCTATTGCAGCTTCAGCTGGATCCAGTCGATCCGGCTGCGCGACCGTCCGACGGCCAGCCTGATCGGTAACGGCACCTTTGCGATGCTCTCTGTCGGCGGCGGGCTGATGTCCTTCGCCAGTTACGGCCTCTCACCCTTCCTCTATCTCTATGCGGTCAAGACCTTCGGGGTCGGGCCCGAGGCGGGCTACACGCTCGGCTGGATTCTCGCGATTGCGGGCGGGCTTGGCACCGTTGCCGGCGGTATGCTCTCCGACCGGGCGCGCAGGCTGCACCCTGCGGGTCGGCTCTACGTTGTCATCGGCGCGGCGACCGCGGCAGGCATGCTGCTCTGGGTGCAGCTAAATACAGCAAGCCTGACGCTGTTCTACGTGCTGCTCGGCCTCGTCAACTTCCTGCAGATCATGTGGCTGGGCCCCGTGGCAGCGACGTCTCAGGATCTCGTCCTGCCGCGCATGCGCGGCGCCGCGACCGCGGTGTTCTTTCTGGGCACCAACATCATCGGTCTCGGACTCGGTCCCTATGTCGTCGGGCTCGTCAGCGACGTGACCGGCGACCTGCGCTTCGCAATGCTCTCGGTATTGTTCATCCTGCCGGTGACGCTGACGCTGTTCGCACTTGCCAGCCGCAGGCTCCCGATGCTCGAGGCAAGCGTCGTCGATCGCGCACGCGCGGCCGGGGAGATCATCTAGCCGCGGAAATTCAGCCTGCGGTAAAGACCCCGCAGGCGATCCGCCCCCCGCTGTTGCCCGTGGGATCGGTCCTGAAGTCGTCGGGATTGGCATGGATGATGAGCGCCGCGCCGTCGTCGTCGAGCAGTCCGCCCGGCCCCGTCATCTTCGCGCCGTGCAGGTCGATGGTGAACGATCCCTGTCCGTCGGTGCCGATCAGCAGGTTGGGCAGGTCGCCCGCGTGCGCGCCCTGCGGATTGTCCTTGCCGTGCTGCTTGCCCGCAGGGTTCCAGTGCGCGCCCGCGCTCGCAAAGTCGGGCGCATCGCAGCGGCCGACCATATGGATGTGCGCCCCATGCGCCCCCTGCGGCAGCCCGGTGCCCGTCACCGTCAGCTTCAGCGCGTGGCCGACATCCTCGATGATCGCGCTGCCCCTGGCGCTGCCATCGGCCCCTTGCAGTGTCGCGCGCGCAGACGATGAGGCTGCGGCTGCGGACGTCTCCGTCGCCGCGTCATTGGCAGCACATCCCGACAGGCCCGTTGCCAGAATCGCCACGGCCAAACCCAATTGCTTCACATCATGTCTCAGCATCGCGCGCTCCTTCATTGCATTACCCGGCCTGTTCGGTCAGAAAGCGCCGGAAACAGTCAGAGTTCCCTCCCTAACATCCGAAACGCCTTGATGAAAATCGGGCAAGGGGGGCGGAGGGAGGGAGAAAGCACGAAATGACGACGACGCTCGTGACCGGCGCCGCCGGCTTCATCGGTTATCATGTCACCCGGTCGCTGCTCGCGCGCGGCGGCGCGGTGATCGGCATCGACAATATCAACGACTATTATGATCAGGCGTTGAAGCACGATCGCATCGCCGCGCTCGAACGGCTCAACAGCGGCCGCTTCACCTTCAAGCGTGTCGATTTCGCCGACCACGAGGCCTTGGAAGGCGCGCTGGACGGGGCAGAGTTCGACCGGATCATCCATCTCGGCGCCCAGCCCGGCGTGCGTTACTCGCTCCAGAATCCGCGCGCCTATATCCAGTCCAACCTTGTCGGCCATCTCAACCTGATGGAACTCGCGCGCCACCGCGGATCGAGCCATCTCGTCTATGCCTCGTCCTCGTCAGTCTATGGTAACAACGAAACGCTCCCCTTCCGCGTCGAGGACCGTGTCGACCACCCGGTCTCGCTCTACGCCGCGACCAAGAAGTCCGACGAGCTGATGAGCGAGACCTATGCGCATCTCTACCGCATTCCGATGACGGGGCTGCGCTTCTTCACCGTCTATGGTCCCTGGGGTCGCCCCGACATGGCGCCATGGATTTTCACGCGCAAGATACTGGCGGGCGAGCCCATCCAGGTCTTCAATCACGGCGATATGCGCCGCGACTTCACCTATATCGACGATATCGTCGCGGGTATCGTCGCCTGCCTGGACAATCCGCCGCCTGACGACGGACAGGAAAAGGCCGGCGGCAGCCGCGCGCCCCACCGGCTCTACAATATCGGCAATCATCGATCGGAAGAGCTGCTGCGCTTCATCTCGGTGGTGGAGGACGCGTGCAGCAGAAAGGCGGTCACCGAGATGATGCCGATGCAGCCCGGCGATGTGCGCGATACCTATGCCGATATCAGCGCGATCGAGCGCGACCTCGGCTACGCACCGACCACGCCGATCGATGTGGGCATCCCGCGCTTCGTCGAATGGTTCCGGGAATATCACGCGCGTTAGACGCTTCTTAAGGCCGTGGCGCTAGGGCGCAGCCATGAGTGCCAGCGTGAACAGCAAAGTGATCGTCGTCTTCGGCACGCGCCCGGAGGCGATCAAGCTATTCCCGATAATCCAGGCGCTGCGCGGCGAGCCCGGGATCGAGACGCGTGTCTGCGTCACCGCGCAGCATCGCGGATTGCTCGATCAGGTGCTCGAAATCAGCGGCATCGCGCCCGACATAGATTTGGACCTGATGCAGCCCGGCCAGTCGCTCGATGCGCTGACCGCGCGGCTGCTGACGGGGCTTGGCGAGGTCTATGATCGCGAATGTCCCGCGCGCGTCATCGTCCAGGGCGACACAGCCACCGCGATGATCGGCGCGCTCGCGGCCTATTACCGCAAGATCCCGGTCAGCCATGTCGAGGCGGGGCTCAGGAGCCACGACATCTATCAACCTTGGCCCGAAGAGGTGAACCGCAAGATCGTCGGCAGCATCGCGGATCAGCATTTCGCGCCGACCCCTACCGCCGCCGCCGCGCTGCTCAAGGAAAATGTCGCGCCAGACAGCGTTCACGTCACCGGCAACACCGTGATCGATGCGCTGCTCGCAACCCTCGCGCGGATCGAGGTCGAACCACGCTTCGCAGAGGGGCTGAACGACATTGCGGGGCGTTTTGCTGGCAAGCGCGTGGTGCTCATAACCAGCCACCGGCGCGAAAATTTCGGCGGTGGCATGGAAAATATCGCGCGCGCCATTTGCCGCATCGCGGAGCGCGACGACGTCGCGATCGTCTTTCCCGTCCACCCCAATCCCAATGTCCGCGCGGCAATGCACGGCCTGGTCGCCGATCGCCCCAATGTCGCGCTGATCGATCCGCTCGACTATCCGCATTTCGTGCGGCTACTGGGCATGTGCCACATCGTTCTCACCGACAGTGGCGGCGTTCAGGAAGAGGCGCCTGCGCTCGGAAAGCCGGTACTCGTCATGCGCGAGACCACCGAACGACCCGAAGGTGTCGCTGCGGGCACCGCCAGGCTCATCGGCACCGACGAAGATCGCATCGTTTCCGAAATATTTACGCTACTCGACGATGATGCCGCCTGGTCAGCCATGGCGCGCGCCCACAATCCATTCGGTGACGGGAAGAGCAGCCGGCGCATAGCTAGGATCGTCGCTGATGCTCTCGGAGCAAACCCCTAAAGTCGCAGTTCTCGGTCTTGGATATATCGGTCTGCCCACGGCCGCGGTGATCGCACGTTCGGGCTGTCACGTGCTAGGTATCGACGTCAATGCGGATGTCGTGGAAACCGTCGCTTCGGGCCGCATTCATATCGAGGAGGTCGATCTCGACGGACTTGTGCAGGGTGTTGTGGCGCGCGGGCTGTTGCGTGCCTCGACCCAGATCGAGCCAGCCGATATCTTCGTCATAGCGGTGCCCACGCCGTTCGAGGCCGATCACGCCCCCAACATCGCCTATGTGCTGAGCGCTGCAACCAGCATCTCGACGGTGCTGAAGGCCGGTGACACCGTCATCCTCGAGTCCACCTCGCCTGTCGGCACGACCGAAAAGGTCCGCGACCTCCTCGCCCAACTCCGCCCCGACCTCCGCATTCCTGGCAGAACCGGCGAGGCGGCGGATATCGCGATCGCCTATTGCCCCGAGCGCGTTCTTCCGGGCCGCATCCTGGTCGAACTGATCGACAATGACCGCTGCATCGGGGGCATTACTCCGCGCTGCGCCCGCAAGGCGCTGACTTTCTACCGCCGCTTCGTCCGGGGCCAGTGCGTGACGACAAGCGCGCGGGCTGCCGAAATGGTCAAGCTCACCGAAAACGCCTATCGCGACGTCAATATCGCCTTTGCGAACGAGCTATCCAGGGTTGCCGACACGATGGAGCTCGACGTGTGGGAGGTCATTCGCCTCGCCAACCGCCATCCGCGCGTCAATATCCTTCAGCCGGGCCCGGGTGTCGGCGGACACTGCATCGCGGTCGACCCCTGGTTCATCGTGCATGGCGATCCCGAGAACACCCCGCTCATCCGCACCGCGCGGGAGGTCAACGACGCCAAGACCGATCATGTCATCGCGCGCGCAATTGCAATGATCGACGATCTACCCGACGTCGCAGTGGCGTGCCTCGGGCTCGCCTTCAAGGCCAACATCGATGATTTCCGCGAAAGCCCCGCGGTCAAGGTCGCGGCGGAGCTTGCGAAGCGTTATGGTGAAAGGGTGCGGATCGTGGAACCCCACGCCAGCACGCTCCCGGCCGATTTCAACGGCACTGGCGCTGCGCTCGTCGATATCGACACCGCGATCGAAAGCTGCCCGATCTTCATCGTGCTTGTCGATCACGATGTCTTCCGGTCGGTGCCCGTCGACGAACGGGTCGACAAGATCGTTTATGACACACGCGGCATCTGGCCCGATCAGCCGCGCCGCGATGTCGTCTCCATCACGGGGCTCCGCCTCGCGAGTTGAACGCCTCCGTCAGCTGGTGGCGAGGAACCAGCATTGATCGCCCTCAAGCCCCACCGCGCTTAACCGGCCGGTTGCGTAAGCACCCGTATCCACGCCAATCCGGTTAGAGCGTCGTTCGATGGCATCGCTGATGCTGTGGCCGTGCACGACGACGCGGCCGTGCGCGCCTTGATGCCCGAGAAATTCCTCGCGGATCCATCGCAGATCCGAGGCCTTTTGCGCGTCGAGCGCGACGCCCGGCCGAATCCCGGCATGGACAAACACATAGTCGCCGATCTCGATCATGTCTTCGAACGATTCCAGAAATTCGAGATGTGCCGGCGGTACGCGCTGCGTCAAAACATCGGCCAGGTCCGCATATTCGAGCTCGTTATATTCGGCCTCGGTGATGCCATAGCTCGCAAGCGTCGACTTGCCGCCGATGCGGATGAGGAACTTTATGGACCTGGCATCGCCGCGTGCAGCGCGCAGGAACACTTCCTCATGATTGCCCAGCAGATAGCGAACAGGCCTTCCCGAATCGCGCAATTGCATCGCGCGTTCAACAACCCCCGCGGAATCGGGGCCGCGATCGACCAGATCGCCAAGAAAGATGATGAGAGTCTGTGCATCGTCGCGCGCCGCGTTATCGGAATCAATCTGTGCCAGAAGCTTGTCCAGCAGATCGAGCCGTCCGTGAATATCGCCGATGGCATAGACGCGTTGCTGGTGGGGGATGCGCGCGTCTGCGACTGCCTTGCTTTTGCGCGCCCATCGCGCGAGTTTCAAATGGAGCATCTCGTGTCTGTATCGGTTCCCGTTTGGAAGCGCGCTATAGTCGCCCTGCGCCGAATATGCACCCCCCTCCAGACGGCGAACGGTTGCACCGCGTCGCGGAGGCGGTGAACGACGAGCGCGCGCTCCTGCCGCGTGCCTGCCTGCAAACAACGCCCCACAACTGACTTTGTTCTGCGCTTCATTTGCCGCCCGCGCGCAACTCTTCGAATTTGATCGATACGAAACCGGCACGACGTCATTTTTTGTTAGCTTTTAAATGCCAAAGGCCGATCAGCAAGGGCATTACGATCGCGTTTTAGGGTTGTCATGGTTGCGCTGCTGTGGCATCGCACAACCCGAGTGTTGGAAGAGCCTGTAACGTTGTAAGGAGCTAACTATGCGTCTCGGTAAAATTACGATGGCGGCGGTGGCTGCGCTCGCGGTGTCGAGCACTCCCGTTCTCGCCCAGGTTGCGAGCCCCGCGTCGAAGCTGTCGGTCTCGGCCGCTGCCTCGAAGTCGGTCCGCACCGGTGCGGCTGTCGACCGCAAGAGCGAAGCTGCCGGTGGCGGCGTCATCCTCGCGGTTCTCGCCGCTGCTGCGGTGATCGCTGGCATCGTCATCCTCGCCGACGGTGACGATGAACCCGCCAGCCCCTGAGCTGACGGCGTAAAGCCAAAAGGAAATGGCGGCCTTCGGGCCGCCATTTTTTTTGCCTGATCAATGTGCCGCTTTGCGGAACACGGCTGCGGATCCAACCGTGGCGCCAGACCATGTTTCCATCGGCGCGAGCCTGGAGGAGCCATCTCGGTGGCCGCTTCCACCCGAACAGGCCTCATCATATTGCCGCGCTACGCGTGACAAACCAGCGCTCGCGCCCATCCTGGGCTGGTTCCCCAATGCCATCCGGAAAGCCCTCGCGCTTCTGAACAAGCGCATCTGCACAGTCATCGTGACGTGCCGGGCAATAAAAAAGGAGGCCGGCCAAATGGCCGACCTCCCATTTATTTCGTCGTGATACGCAACCCGAAGGCTGCGCCCACCACTTACATGCCCGAGCCGGGCCCGTAGGTGATTTCCACGCGACGGTTCTGCAGTTCGCGGACACCATCGGCGGTCTCGACGCGCGGACGGCTTTCGCCGAACGCTTCGGTCGAGATGACGCCCGCAGGGATGCCCTTCGATTCGAGATACGCCCGAACCGCGTCGTTGCGACGCTGCGAGAGACCGACGTTGTACTGGGCCGAGCCCGACTTGTCGGCGTGACCCGCCAGCATTACCTGCGCGTTGCCGCAATCCTGGTACGCGGTAACCGCGTTGTCGAGGATCGAAGCGGCCTCCGGCGTGATGTTCGACTTATCCCAGTCGAAGAACACGATGTACGGCCCAGGCGTGCACACTGCCGGCGGCGGAGGCGGAGCCGGCTCTTCACCACCGAAGTTGAAGATCAGGCTGCCGAGAAGGCTGTGCGAACGGAAGCGCGTGTTCACGTCGTTGCCCGCCGCATCAACGAGATCGACACCGCCCGCGTTGAAGAAGCGGTACTTCAGGCCGACATCGATGTTGTCGGTGAGCGGCGCACGCACGCCGGCAAGCGCCTGCCAGGCAAAGCCAGTGTCCGAATCATTGACGAAATCGCTGGGCGCGTTGAGGCCCCAGCTATCCGCCTTGACACGCGCGATACCGGCACCGCCGCCGATGAAGCCCTGAAGGCCATCATCGTCGCCGAAGTCGACCAGCGCGTTGACCATGAAGCTCAGCGCGTTGCTCGAGCCACCGACGGTGTTGTCGCCGAACGCCGGGGTCTGGATACCATCCAGCTTGGCGCCCTTGTAGCCGATCTCAGCCTCTGCGCGGAAACCACCGAAGTCATAACCGATGATACCATCGAAGTCATAACCCCAGCCGTGATCAACCGTGGCGGCGTTATTGACGTCGTTGATGTCGAGATCCATGTCCTCGACAAGCATCGCGCCACCTTCCACGCCGACGTACCACGCATCATCTCGCGCCAAAGCGGGCGAGGCAATAGCCGTGGAGGCGAGTGCCATCGCTATGGCAAGCTTCCGCATAGTATTCCCCTTTCTCAGTTGTCACTCAGGACAGCGGTTTATTCACTACCCAATGCCAGGTCTCTGTGCAAGCCGCCAAATAGCCTTACATGTGGCTAAAATGTCGCACTTCTTTGCCATTGAGCACGCCTCAGAGAACCCCTTTTTGTCGATATTGTTCCGCCCAGTCCGTTGTCAGGCCGAAATTAATTCGTGCGCCCGCAAGACGCGAAGCACCACGCTCAACGCCGCGCGCGCTTGCTCGTCAACCACCCGCCACCGGCAGGTTCACCGATGGCCGGCTGCCGCCCGGCGAGGACTTGCTGACCTGCGATCCACACCCCGGCCACACGCGAAATTCTGGCCGACCAAGCCGCCGTCCAGCGAACTGCCCACAGCTACCGTCGCCCAGCCAGACGTGCATCCCCTCACATGGACTCTGGTAGCGCCAGCCACCCTCGGTCCAGCAGGCAAGCTGTCCCGCGCGCTCTGTCCACGCCTCCGTCGGGGCACTACCCAATATCCATAGCTGCCCCGCTGCGGGTGTCGCCGGCGGCGTCTCGCGACCAAGTTCTTCTGCCACCGGGCTGATCAGAAAATCTGCCAGTAAGGGAGGCTCATTGTGCATCAGCTCCTTCTATGCCTGTCCCGACCAAAGCAGTGGAAGCGCGTGACGAACGATCGTCGGGATGGTCGTGCGGGTCTCATCAGCCGAGTGATGCGGTTTTGGTTTCCGGTTTGGATGGCGCCAGCGAACACACCTGGGTCAGCACCAGTGTCAGAAAGTCCACACCCGCGCGGTCCGCAGTCACAGCCGCCGCAGGATAGGCATATTCGGCGACTTCACTCTCGATCAGGCGGACGACCTGCCGGCGCGCAGCTGGGCAATGCAGTAGAGCTCGCGCTCCTTGCCAAGCGGCGCGGCGATCGAGTCCACCCAGCCAGCCCAGCCGGCTGCGCCGAATCCAGCGGAGGCGGTACCCCCCGCCCTGTCGGGCTGCGCGGAAGCCGACGGCGCGGGCGCTCCGACTGATATGCCGCTCGGCAGGATCGTTTTCGTCACAGCGATCTCGTCACCCACCCCGCTGGCCATGATCCCGTTCTCGCTGCCCAGAACCGAAGCCGGAACGTCGACTGCGGCCAGCGTTTCGGGTTCGATACATGCGCGCCCGAATTCGACATCGATCGCACGCCCGCGCCCGATAGCGGCTTGCGCCGGCCGCCTGAGTCCTGCTGCGTGATCACCACCGCCTCGCCGTTGATCGACAGCTGCGTCGCACGCAGCCCCGCGACGGTCGCATAGACCGGCGGAACTGCAACGTTTCCGACCTTCAACAAAAAGGCACTTCCCTTTTCCGCGGGCATGTATCACCCTCCTGCCAGTCAAGTTCTGAGATTGGAATTCACCATGATTTCAATAGTGCTTGTCACAATGCTCTTGGCAGCTGCGAACCCGAGCGATCCGCCGCGCAAGGCCTATCTCCAGTGTCTCGATCAGTTCCTGCGCAAGAGCCTCGACGAAAAGATGAAGCCCGACGAATTCGAAAAGGCGTTGGCACCCGCCTGCGCCGACAAGGAGGGCGTGCTCAAGAAGGTCGCGATCGACTACGATGTGAAGGACGGCGTCGCGCGCCAGGAAGCCGAACAGTATATTTCCGAGGAAATTGGCGATTTTCAGTCAAATATCCGCATAATGTACCGCGAATATTTCGACACCAACACCAAGCCGGGTTGACGCAGCTTCACGGGCCGGGGGCATTTCGATCGCACGTACGCGATATTCGATCATCCCAACCCAGTCGCGCTGGCCGTCGCGCACGATGCAGCTGCGGAGAAGGGCGATGCTCGCGAGCCTCCCGCCGACGGCGTAGCGCCATGCCCTCGATCGCGCGCTCGGGCATCATCAGCAACCGGTGTATCCGCTGGTCGATGATCGTAACCGCAACGCGGACCTCGCGCCCGCGCGCACCCTCGGTCCCTCCAGTCCCCCGCAAGGCTTTCACCCAGCCGGATATAGGGCGGCGTCGCGCGCCGGCACCGTCACGCACATGCCGTTGGTCGCGCCGTAGAGCATCACAGGTCTTTGAGTGCATCCAGCATCGAACTGGCTCGACTTACGCCTCACGGCCAGCAATGTGGAGGTCGCGCTGATAGAATCTTCGCTTCGTAGGTGACCGCTTTCGGGCTCATACGATCATCCCGTGGATGACGATAAGATCGGCGGGTCTGGACCGTCCGGAATTGGATCGGTCACACGCGTCCTCGAACGGCAAAAATGTCGGGGTGGATTCAACTGGTCATCGCAACACCTTCTAATTTTGAAGGATGAGGAGGTGTGTGCTGGTGACATCGCGGGTTCATTTCACGTTGGCCCAGAGGGCGGAGCTGTGGGAACGCTGGAAGCGCGGAGAAAGTGTT